>CAMDSI010000085.1 GCA_945906915.1 Spirosoma fluviale
GCATTGACTAAGGTTTGCTTGCGAATCCATTCCGGCGGTACCCGATCTTTATGCGAATTAGTCACCTCTAAATAATAGCCAAACACGCGGTTATAGGATACCTTCAACGAAGTGATTCCGGTACGCTCAATTTCGCGTTTTTGGAGATCCGCTAAATAGCCTTTTCCCGAACTAGAAAGCCCATGTAATTCATCTAATTCAGCCAAAAAGCCTGATTTTATCATCCCTCCCTGGTGCATTAGCACCGGTGGATCTTCCCGCAAAGCCGTGTCAATTTTATGCACTAATTCGTCACACGAATCCAGACTGGTTGCAAGTCCAGAAAGACTAGCATATTTCGAGTAAGCAAGACGTGTTTTAATCTCCGGAATTTGCTGCAAGGCATTCTTCAACGCATTTAATTCGCGTGGATTAATGCGACCGGCGGCGACTTTGGAAATCATCCGCTCCACATCCCCTATCGGTTTCAATAAGTTAGAAACCTGATCCAATAAAGTGTCTGAATCAAGTAAACCGGCCACTCCTTCCTGACGCTGAACGATAGCTTGCAGGTCTTTTAGAGGCAGCACGAGCCATTTTCGAAGCAAACGCCCACCCATCGCGGTTAGGGTCTGATCGATTAAAGCAATTAATGGTACGCCCCCTTCTTGCGTGGGATGAATCAACTCGAGATTCCGAATCGTAAATCGATCTAGCCACACATATTTATCTTCTTCTATTCGCTGAATAGAAGAAATATGGCCGATGGAACGGTGCTCCGTTTCGGCTAAATAATGTAGAATAACTCCAGCGGATATAATGCCGAGCGGACTATTTTCGATCCCGAAACCCTTCAGGTTTTGGGTCTTAAAATGTTGTGTTAACAGCGGATAAGTAAATTCATGGGTAAAAATCCACTCTTCCATAGTAAAGCTATGGAATTGCTCCCCGAACGCGTCGATAAACGCATTCCTATGTTTTTTAGGATACAGAATTTCGGCTGGCAGAAAGCTTTGGACTAACTTCTGAATATAGGCCAAAGGTCCCTGAGAGCACATAAATTCCCCCGTGGAAATATCCAACAGGGCAATTCCATAGGTCGCCGATTTTTCCTCTATTGAGATCGCCGCCACATAATTATTGCGCTTATTATCTAAAACTTGGTCATTGAAGGACACGCCAGGAGTCACTAATTCCGTCACCCCGCGCTTCACAATTCCCTTCACGGTAGCTGGATCCTCTAATTGATCACAAATGGCAACTCGCTCGCCTGCGCGCACTAATTTAGGTAAATACGTATCCAAGGAATGGTGCGGAAAACCGGCTAATTCAGCATCGGCGTTGCCATTATTTCGGCGAGTCAAAACAATGCCTAGAATTTTCGAGGCTTTTATCGCGTCTTGGCCAAAAGTCTCATAAAAATCCCCTACCCGAAACAACAAAATTGCTCCAGGGTATTTCGCCTTGATTTGATTAAACTGCCTTGATAAAGGGGTTTCCCCTTTTTTCAATGGCTCCTCTCCGTTTTCTGCTTTCCGTGCCAAATATTTCTGTTCTATTAATGACAAAAATAAACCAAATTTTCTATTTTTGATTTCTCTAAACCAGATTAAGAAAATGATTAACAATTCTATTTACATTAAATCCCAACAAGAAGTATTCGATGTCGTGATTGTGGGTTCCGGTGCGGGTGGCGGTATGGCTGCTCACACGTTAGCGAAGGCCGGAGCAAAGGTGTGCGTTCTGGAGGCAGGACAGCCTTTTGACCCCGCAGATCCGAAAGATATGACCCAAATGAAATGGCCTTATGAGTCATTGCGTAGAGGATCAAGTAGCTCACTACGTAATTTTGGAGATTTTGATGCTGCCTATGGTGGCTGGGACATCGAAGGCGAACCCTATACACGTAAAGAAGGAACGAAGTTCGATTGGTTCCGCTCTCGCATGGTGGGTGGACGCACGAACCACTGGGGACGTATTTCCCTTCGTTTTGGTCCAGATGATTTTAAAAGAAAAAGTATTGACGGACTAGGCGATGACTGGCCGATCGGATATGATGATATGAAGCCTTTCTATGATAAGGTGGACAAAATGATTGGAGTTTTTGGGACAAATGAAGGCCTTAGAAATAACCCAGATGGCTATTTCTTACCTCCACCTAAGCCTCGTTTACACGAATTAATGATCAAAAAGGCGAACAAAGCCTTAGGCATCCCGACGTATCCGTCACGTATGTCTATGTTAACGAAGCCCATTAACAATGAACGTGGACAATGTTTCTATTGTGGTCAATGTAACCGGGGTTGTTCTGCCTATGCGGACTTCTCGTCCTCATCGGTTTTAATTAAACCAGCTGTAAATACCGGAAATACCACCGTTTTACCATTTGCGATGGCACGTGAAGTAATGACGGATCCTATCACAGGTTTAGCGACTGGCGTTTCTTATGTACATACAGGTACGATGATGGAATATTCTGTCAAAGGAAAAATCGTCGTTTTAGCTGCCTCTGCAGGTGAAACTGCACGTCTATTATTGAATTCGAAAAGTTCCCGTTTCCCGAACGGTATCGCTAATTCTAGCGGAGTCGTAGGAAAATACATTAATGACTCTACCGGAGCCTCTCGTTCCGCTATCATTCCGTCTTTATTTGATCGCAAGCGCTATAATGAAGATGGTGTGGGCGGTATGCACGTGTATACTCCGTGGTGGTTAGATAACGCAAAATTAGACTTCCCACGTGGATACCACATCGAATATGGTGGAGGTATGGGAATGCCAAACTATGGTTTTGGCTGGGGAATCGAAGGCCTAAATGGGCGCGAAAATTTCACTAGAGATGGTATTAAAAAGGCCGCTGGTGGATACGGTGCTACCTTGAAAGAGGATTACCGCCGTTTCTATGGCGCTTATGTTAGCTTTGCAGGACGTGGTGAACCGGTTCCTCGCGAAGACAATTATTGTGAAATCGATCCAAGCGTAGTGGACAAATTTGGTATCCCTGTTTTACGTTTCAATTACAAGTGGAGCGACTACGAGGTGAAACAAGCGAAACACATGCAAGACACTTTCGAAGAAATTATTCACTCGATGGGTGGTGAGGCCATGGGTAAAAAGCCAGGTGCTGAAAATAATTATGGTTTAGCTGATCCAGGCCGTATTATTCACGAAGTGGGAACAGCGCGTATGGGTAATGACAAAAAGACTTCCGTGCTGAACTCTAATTGCCAAGCACACGATGTGAAAAACTTATTCGTTGCAGATGCGGCTCCATTCGTTTCTCAAGGCGATAAAAATGCGACTTGGACGATCCTTGCGCTATCCCTACGCACATCAGAATACATTATCGATCAACGTAAAAAAGGCAACCTGTAAGATGAAAAGAAGAGACTATTTAAAAAATATGGGCTTAAGTTCACTGGGCTTAGCCGTTTTCAATCCCGATGAAAAAGCGATTGAGAATTTAGAATTAGGAAAAGTTCCGGTCAAAAGACCGAACGGACGTACGCAAGAAGAAGCTGAAATGGAAGCCAAGTTAAAGGCTGAAATATTCTTGAACGCGCATGAATTAGCTACCATCACTATTTTGTCCGACATTATCATTCCAGCGGACAAGAAATCTGGAAGCGCCTCCCAATCAGGAGTAACCGCATTCATTGAGTTTATCGTGAAGGATAAGCCAGAATTAAAAACACCGATGCGCGGTGGATTGCGTTGGTTAGATGTAGAATCGAACAAGCGTTTCTCGAAAAATTTCACTGAATTAACTCCTGCTCAGCGACTAAACATCGTAGATGAAATTGCTTACCCTGGTAAAACACCGAAGCATTTATCGCAAGGGGAATCATTTTTCACTTTGATGCGAAATTTAACCGCAACTGGATTTTATACCTCTAAAATCGGAATTGCCGATTTAGACTACAAAGGAAACACGCCTAACCAATGGAATGGCGTACCAGATGAAGTTTTAAAACAATATGGTTTGAGTTATGACGCCTAAGCGTGTCAATAGACCAGCCATTTTTCAATCCATTCCGGGCCTCGTGGCGGGTGTTAGCACTCGCCACGGCGGCTTAAGTGAAACTCCTTTCGCTTCTTTAAATCTAGGTATTCACACAGATGATTCTCCTGAAATCATCGAAAAAAACCTTGCCTTATTTTGCGAAGATGTTGGTGTTTCACCATCAGATCTAGCCCGTTCTTATCAAGTGCATGGGGACAAAATTTGGGTAACGGGTCGTCCTGGATACCAATCAGGTTTCGATGCCATGGTGAGTGTCGAGCCTGGGGTTTTTGCTGGTGTGAGCATTGCAGATTGCACCCCCATTTTATTGGCTGATCCAGTCACTCGCGTTTGCGCAGCCATTCACGCCGGTTGGAAAGGTACGGTAGCTGGTATCGTGGAGAAGACCGCTAAACGAATGATTGAAAACAGAGGATCGAATCCTGCAGATATGCTAGCTTATATAGGACCTTGCATTAGTTTAGTACATTTTGAGGTGGGAGACGAAGTGGCAGCACAGTTTGCAGCCGAGTTTAAAACACGTGTTAACAACAAGTGGCACGTCAATTTAAAAGAAGCTAATGCGGCGCAACTTAGATCTGTAGGAATTCGGCAAATTGAAATCGATCCCGCCTGCACCGTAGAAGACAATGCAGACTATTTTTCTCACCGAAAAGAAAAGGGCGTGACTGGCCGAATGCTTGCCTTAATTGGATTTCAGATTGCGTAGGAACATCTGGCGATTCAGATTCTCCTTAGGCATCAATTCGTAGGCCTTCTTGTAATCTTTCCGCTTTAAATCCCCATTCTTAATCGATTTTATAAAGCTAATCCAGGCAAATGGATTCGTTAAAGCTAAGGTAGGATCACTAAAGAAATTTTTATTTACCTGGGAGGAGATCATCATATCGGAAAAATTTCTAAAATTGGAGGACGCTCCCATACCCGCCTGCAAGGCAAAGATGTTTAACTTAGACTGCTCTAGATTATTTCTAGCATTATCACGTTGTCGAGCATCACGTAATTCCATCGCTAGGAATGCTTGCTTAAATTCCTCTTCACTTGAATGTGGAAAGACTTTTACCTCCCGAAGCATGGTGGTCATTTCATCCATTGGAATGATAACCTGATGAACTAATTCGGTATCTCGCGGCACGATATAGTATTTTTTGTTGTATCCGATATATGAAATAACTAAACTATCTCCCGGAAAAACGTACATATCGACTTGTCCAAAATTATCAGTTAATGCCCCTCGACCAGCCTGAGGATTAAATATATAGGCCAAAGGAAGGAATTCCGCATTGCTCGATGCTATAACACGTCCTTGAAACAAAACCGTCTTATCCTGCCCTTGCGAGTAGGCACTTAAGGTAAGCAAGCAGAAAGCAAGCACTAAAAAAACAAGAACAGTCAATCGTTTCATCATGAAACCGAAATTACGCAAAAAATGAATCCCAAATGGTTAAAACCTGTTAAAGCTTAGTTTTTAGGAAATAATTTCAAGAAAGTGATAATAAACGGAATCGATAAGAGTAAACCATCAAATCGATCCAAAAATCCACCGTGACCCGGTATCGTATCTGCAGAATCTTTGATCTTTATGCTACGCTTAAATAATGATTCCACTAGATCACCATAGGTTCCAGCCACCACAATAATGACACCGATAGCAAACCACTGCCAGCTTTCATAATTGGTATAATAGATCGATAAAATATAAGCCACGATCATCGCTGCAATCAATCCACCGATACTTCCTTCCCAGGATTTCTTAGGCGAAACACGCTCGAATAACTTTGTTTTGCCAAATTTCGTTCCCGCAAAATAGGCCCCAGAATCGCTAGCCCATAAGAGAAAAAGGCAGCCAAGAATGATTTGAGGATCATAGGTTTCATTTTCAAGGAAGGCCAAAACAGTAAACAAAGCGAAAGGCAATGCCACATAAATAATCCCTAAGAACGTATAGGCGATGTTTTTAAAGGGTTTTTCATCATTGGCTTTATAGAGCTTTATGAAGAAAATTAAGGCTAATAAAGGCGAAAGGATATAGTAATTAGAATAGGCTATCTCTCCTTTTTCAATAAAAAAGGTCAATAAATGTAGCACAACTCCGCAGAAAGTACCGTAAAAGGTCAGCGGTAAATTATCGCTTATACTACCGACTAACTTATAAAATTCGAGTTGTGCCGCGACACCAATTAACAAGAAAAAAACCAAAAAAGTATAATCACTAAACAGTACACAGAAAAGCAAAAACGGCACCGCCACTATAGCAGCGATCACGCGTTGTTGCAAATTAGACATATCTCTTAAACCCATAAATCTATTTTTCTAATCGCATACTATGCAGACGACGAATGTAAAATACTACTAATGCTACAGATATCAACACAGACCACCAGGGCGTAATTTCTCCTAATTTCTCCGGATCAACTGCGATTTGCTTCTGCTGGTACATATAATGCATGGTTAAAGTCCAGCCATTATTAAATAAATGCGCCACAATAGGAATCCAAATATTGCGGTTCCACACATATAAATACCCGAAAAAGGCCCCTAATAACAAACGCGGAAAGAATCCAAAAAATTGAAAATGTATAAAACTGAAAATCCCCGCAGATACCCAAATCGCCACGTGGTGATTTCCCACATAGCGTTCAAATAAGGTTTGGAGCACCCCTCTAAAGAACAATTCTTCGCCTAATGCTGCTAATCCCGCAATAACCGCTAAACCTATGGCAAAGTCTGTAGGACTCTGAAAGTTGATTAAAAACTTAGTTAATTCTGCTAATTGTGTTTCTGACGCACGCATCCACTTTTCTGTCTCTTCAAATCCAGCAGGTAAAATAAGTGACTGATTCCACTGAATAATGTATTCTAAAAGTGGCATTCCCACTAAAATGGTGATAATCGACCAAAGAAATACCCGGTAATCTGGTTTTGTATTTTCCGATAGGGAATTAAAATCTCGTTTTTCAGACCAGCGCAAATAGGCCCATGAACTAGCCACAAAAGTAAAAAGGGCCGAAAACCATTGCATAGCCATCATGGCACGAAAGGCTCCCTCGTAGTTTTGGGGATGGGCCATAAAATCCAAAACGGATTTCTGAAATTGATTCACATCCTGTGTAGGGAAACCTACAATTAATACGACTGATAATAGACCAATAAATTGACCTATAAATCCTCCTAACAGAAAGAATCCGAATAAAATTAAGATCTTAGACAGCAAACCGAGGTAACGTTCGGGGCCTTGAAAATTGTTATCTACCATAATGCTCGTAAATTTACGGAATTTTTAATCAGAATGGTAAAGATAGGTAACATCGAGCTAGGCTCATTCCCATTGCTTTTAGCGCCCATGGAGGACGTTTCTGACCCGCCTTTCCGCGCGGTGTGCAAAGCGAACGGCGCTGATTTAATGTATACAGAGTTTATTTCGTCAGAAGGATTGATTCGAGATGCCGCAAAAAGTGTACAAAAACTCGATATTTTTGAATACGAAAGGCCGATTGGCATTCAACTTTTTGGCAGTTCCATCGAAACGATGGCGTCTTGCACGGAGATAGCCACTAAGGCCGGTCCGGATTTAATTGACATCAATTACGGTTGCCCCGTAAAACAAGTCGCTTGCAGAGGCGCTGGTGCAGCTTTATTGCAAGATATTCCGAAGATGGTGGCGATGACGAAGGCCGTGGTGGATGCGACGCATCTTCCGGTCACGGTGAAAACCCGTCTGGGCTGGGATGATTCAACAAAAAATATTGTAGATGTGGCGGAACGCCTGCAAGACATTGGAATTCAGGCATTGACTATACATGGCAGAACGCGTGTTCAAATGTATAAGGGTGCGGCAGACTGGGAATTAATTTCGAAAGTGAAAAATAATCCCCGTATTAAGATCCCCATTTTTGGTAATGGAGATGTCGATTCCCCTGAAAAAGCGAAAGAATACCGCGATCGCTACGAAGTAGATGGGATCATGATAGGACGTGCGTCCATCGGATACCCTTGGATATTTAATGAAATCAAACATTATCTTGCCACAGGGGAGCACCTCGCTCCTCCTACCCTACAACAACGCTTGCAAGTATGCTTAGATCACTTGGATTTCTCGATTCGTTGGAAAGGAAATCACGGAGGAATCGTTGAAATGAGACGGCATTATTCAAATTATTTCCGCGGAATGGATCATTTTAAACCATTTAGAACCCGTTTAGTAACTACTTATGACTTTGAAGAAATCAAAGGCATTTTAACTGAAATTTCGGAACATTATGAAACGGTTCCTTTTAACGCCTAATGGACAACAAACAAAAATCCCCAGTTCTATTCATCATTTTAGCCTTTATTGCACTTTCCTTGATTTGGGGTAGTTCCTTTATTTTGGTCAAAAAAAGTTTAGTCTATTATAGTTCTCCACAGGTAGGTGCTTTGCGTATTTTTGCTGCCTTCATTTTCTTTATCCCGGTGTTTTTAAAACAGCGACATGAAG
>CAMDSI010000086.1 GCA_945906915.1 Spirosoma fluviale
TCATCAAGAAGCCTAAATGGCTAGCAACCGAGAGAGTTACCCTCCACGGTGCTGGAATTAGATGAGGACAATTACAGTCAAAATAAAACGTAATTCCCTTTCAAATTTTTCTTGGTGTGATTTTTAACCTTAAAATTTCATACCATGAGCAATCAAAAACTCGGTTACTACAAGCATTTTCTTGTACAACCACCCACCCCCGCTGTTGAGAAAATCAACGAATTTACCTTTACTAATTTCGCTAAGGCATGGGCCCATATGGGATTTGTGCCTGTATTAAGGGAAATTGGCGAACGTACTTACCATGTTAAGTTGTACTTAGATGCCGTTAAAATCAAGGATCGAGAGGCACTTTGCATGTTTACGGCTACTTATTTTCGTGAAAGAGTCCGAGAACTATCTTCCCATGCCAAATGCACCCAAATATTGGTGTATGCGCGTACTTGGTTAACCCTAGAGGACATTTCTTCTGCAGATAGTCTTTATGACCTTGAGCAATCCTTATTAACCCTATTACCCGATGAAACGCCTTTTAAATGCAATGACCAGGGGGAAGGGATTAGTCATCATCTTTCCAATATACCTGAAATATTTAACCATTGGAATGCACTTGTTTTAGATGGGTATTTTGAGCCCGAGTATGAAGAAAAATGTCTTTTAGAAGTTGAACAGAAGAAACAAGAAGAATTAAGCGGGAAAACCGTGAGTCTTACCTTTTTTATGAAAACCGGAGGACCGCAACCTACGACATGGGATGCTAAAGCCATTAATAAATACTTCCAAGGGAATGTCGCTAAAAGATGGGCTATGTTAGATGGTTATCTTCCTACCTATACCGGTTATGCCAACGGAGTGATTCAGTTTGACTTGGTTACCGATCCCAGATGCACGGGTTTATATTGGATAAGTCTTTGTGACAATATCGCTGCTCATTATAAACAACAAGTTGACTTTTTAAAGGATGCTACAAATTTCGAGGTGAACCACTTTATTGTGAACGATATTATCGGGTTTAACATTAACGCAGGTAACGACGAAAAATTTGTTAGGCTAAACGACAGGGTTCAAGCAACCTATGCATCCATGCCGAAAACATCAGCCTTTATTCACTACGGAAAAATTAAATAACCCTTAAAAACAAATATCATGAAACTACAAGAAAAAGCCTCGTCGGCTAAAACACATTTTATTATCAGCTTTGTAAAATCCATCATCCGGTTAATTGGTTGCGGAACATTGTATTATGGTCATATCCCTTTAGCAGCGTTACTGATTGGTGGCGCGGAGCTATTAGGAATAGCAGAGGAGGTATTTTAGGGTTAATAATTTATTCAGTACCTTGATATAAATAAACCATTATGGGAAAGTACGGTTTTAGCTTTAGCTGGAAAAGAGCCCTCGGGATTACCGCGGCAAAGCAAAAGTTTGCAAGGGAAACTGGCATCCCAACTTCAGTAAATGGGATCGAAAGAAAGGTAGGCCGTTCGGTAATCAACTTGCTTTTCAGTTTACTATCTAAAAAAAGATAAGCATGGGAATATTAATTTTCGGTGAATTCGAAGAAGCATCTTAAGGTTATTGATAATACCCAATTACAAATTCGATTAATAAATGAAATTTAATTAAAAAAATATACTATGGAAAATAAAATTAAAATAGGATTACTTGCAATTATTGCTGTTGGTATTTGGATTCAAATATTTCAAACATTTAATCAATCAACTACAACTCAAAATGTTTCCGTAGTAAGTACTGTCAACGTAAATGACGTGACTCCCAAATCAACAACTCCAATTGATGTGAATATATCTTCAATTAACGGAAATAAATCGGCCTTTTTTAATGAATATGGTAATCAACAATTTGGAGGAGCTTATCAATATGATAGGATACCGATTCATATTAGAAAATAGAAAATCATCAAAAATGAAATTTACCTATTGTACGATTTTGCTTCTACTTTTCGGTGCATTTACCGTAAATGCCCAAAAGGTTTACAAGACATCTTTTAAATCGGAAGCCGATAAAATCATTTTCGTCACCGAATTTAAATCCGAAGCAGACATGATTGTTTTTGATACCAAATTTAAATCGGAGGCTAAACCCTATTCGGGAATTTGGTTCTGGACAACCTTTAAATCCGAAGCTGACTGGAAGATATATTTCACGAAATTCAAATCGGAAGCAACACTAAAAGTTTACTTCACGAAATTCAAGAGTGAAGCCGGGATGAAATAATAGTGAGAATTTATCTGCGCAAGCGCATTCACGATATTAAGCAACTAATTATTTTGTAAAATAACCTCGTATTACGCAAATATTTATGGCAATTAAAATTATTAATTTAAGGGCGTTTCTAAGGACTTAAAAAACTTCGCCAAGGTAAGGGTTGGTTTTTCATTCAGGCGGCAAATTTGAAGCAAAAAAATCGTTACAAATTGATTTTACAACCCCAGCGCAACCATTGCTAGTGAAAAATTATAGCCAACGAATGATTTTTTCGAGAAGTGATGTTTTATAAAATAATTTTTACTAAACGCCCGGTGTTATATCAAACACTGTCATACTTCCATCGCTATTACCTTGTATCCCAATAAACTTAAGTTTGCCATTTTATCGGCCGTATTAAATGAAATGGGTATGCGCATAATATATTGTTATTTAATGCTCCAAATTTCGTAAATATTTATGTGAAACAATATTAAGTAGGAATTTGTCGGAACAAAAAACATGTTTCAGGATCTCAATAGCACCCTATTGTTGAATTAATCATAGTTCTATTCTTTAATGCCTAGCAACAATTTGTGAATATTTCTTAGGGCAGAAAAATAATATCCTTAAAATTTGTACCGACTTAAGATATTCAAAATTGTAAAATTGATGCTAGTGAATTTGCAGATTCATTATTCAACTTTAAAAGTATATACATTTCCATTATAATCAACTACGATTAAATTTCCATCATGCATTTCCATATATTGTGAATCTGAATTAATTAAATATTTGTCGATTAATAATACTGTGCTAAATCAATAGTTGTCCCATTTAAGCCACTATAAATTTTGGTTATTACTCTTCTTGTTTTACCGTCATAAACAACTTCGCCAACATTGCCAGTAAAACTAGCTGTTGTATTTGGACTCACGCCTGAGCAACAAGCACCACTTCCTGGCTGTGAACCAATGCCAATAGTGACCATGATATTTTTTGAACCAGTTCCTTTAATCTTGAAACTAACGCGTTCCGCAATTGGTTTTGGGACATTATTGCTTGTTTCAGATTTCCTGAGAGGGGTAGCATAAATCACACTTACTGCAGACATAAACAGAACTAGGAAAAGAGTTGTCTTCTTCATAAAATTTAATATTTAATTGTTAATGATTGAATCACTCCATTAGCTTAAGCCATATCTTATTCACTATGAAATTACAATAAATTGTGAATTGCCAATAAAATTGGAAAGTTTGTTAGAGCGTTTCGTTGTTTAAATGTAATTAAATTAATACAATGTTCACTATTAAATAAAAAATGAGCCTATCTTAGAAAAAACAATAACTTAGGGTGGTCAGTTTGCAGCGCTACAGGGGGGTCAATATGTGCGTTTTCTCCACAATGGCCTAGGCTTCTTAGGGAAGCCCTGTCAATATTAGTATTAATTTTTTTTTATTAATATTAATTGTTTTAAATTAGATTACTTTCCCCAAAAGCCTAGATTGTTTTAACGACGGACACGTATATATGAATAAGATTATTGGAAGAAATTCTACATGCGATTTTGTTATTCTTGACCCTCAAAATAGGGTTTCGAGAAGACATGCCGAAGCCCAAAAATTGGATGGTGTTTTCTATATAAAGGATTTGAATAGTTTAAACGGTACTTTCATTAATGGTATAAAAATAGTTCCAGGAGTATTTAAACAGATTACAGGAAAAGATAAAGTAACATTGTCTAACGATTACCCATTGGATATTAGGATTTTATTTAATGATGAAGATGCCACTAAGATTTTATCAGCAGGAGCTAATAATAATAAACCAACGATGGTTTTCGAAAACAATAAGGCAACTTTCAGAGATGGCAATAAAGTTGTTGAATTTGACAGAGACAAGACTCAGATAGGTGATATTCTTGAAATGGATAACTCCCCCTTTTTAACTGTGGGTAGAAATGTAGATAACAAAATAGTAATTAATAACAGCAATATTTCAAGATATCAATGTAAGATACGTTTAATAACACCAGTTATAATTGAAGTTGAGGATTTGGGATCAACCAATGGAAGTTTTGCAGACGAAGAAAAATTAATACCCAATAAAAAATATCAATTTGCTAGTTCAGTTAAACTAAGGTTTGGTAATAGTTTTCATTTAGACCTAAAAAAGGTCTTTCCAAATATTCATATCATTCAGAAATTTGATTTCCCTAAAAAAGCATCACCATTATCAAATAAGGATTCAAATACACAGCTTTCGAAAGAGGAGATTAATTCATTTAATGAATTAGAAGCAATATGGAAGGAGTACATTGACCGCCAAAATCAAGGAAATAATGTATCTTCGGGTTACGCAATTGGTGGTGCAGTTTTAGGACTAACAGCATCTATTTTAACTGGAGGAGTATTAGGTATAGTAGCTGCTGCAGGTGGAGGAATATTAGGGAGGTATTTAGGTCAGCAAAAATCAAGTCAAATAAGAAATGATTTAACATATGAAGATGCTTTTTTGCAAACATATGCTTGCCCTAGATGCATGGAATCCTTTCAAAAAAAGCCTTGGATAACTATTCGAGAGTGTTATAAATGTAAATCTAAATTTAGGTAATCTTATGAAGTATTTCAAATGTGGGAAATGTCAGACCCCTTACAAAATTGACGAATCCAAGGTGACTACTAATCAAGTAGTAGTTTCATGTACTAATTGTAGCGCAAATAATATAATTAGATTTGGCCCAATACTGGTGGCACAGTCGAAAGAAAAAGTTAAACAATTCATTTTAAAGGAAGGTGTCAACACCCTTGGTCGAAATACTAAAAACCCTGTAGCAGATATTTTAATTGATGATGAATTTGTTAGTCGGAAACATGCAGCATTGCATATAGAAAATCGGGATAATAAAATTTTTATAAGTATAGAAGATTCAGGGAGTTCAAATGGGACCTTTAATAAAAATAAAGTGCGTCTTAAAACTGGGTTGAAATACCCTTTCTTACCTGATGATTATATCATAATAGGCTTGACTAAACTTACATTGAAAATCAATTAAAAAAAAGATTATGCAAAACAACAATTCAATACCGTCAAATAATGACCAAGATGATGATAAGACAATTATCTTCAGCTCAACCGAAAACGCGGCTGCCAAAAAAGATGAAACTGAAAAAATAAGTAAGGGCGATGATAATGAAAAAACCCAAATCCAAGATTCGCCAGCTCAAAAATCTAATTCTGCTAATAGTCCAGCCAACAACGAAGCCGTTCCTAATAAATTAGCCGATTTAAATAGTAAAAAAACCGATAGTAAAATTTCTACAGGATTATTTGCAGCTGGGGTAGCTGGCGCAGCCATTGGAGGAACAGCTCTAGGTACTGCTTTTTCGGAAGAAATTAAGGAAGTTTTTAATGTAGAGAGTTTTAACGCACCTGATTCTCCTGAAGCGGAAGCTCAAGAAGTTAGTTCTGTATCTGTCCAAATTTCTTCAACAGATACAGCTGGTAACACTTATACGGTATCTATTGTAGATATTGATGGAGACGGGGATATAGATTCACAATCTGGACATATTCAATTGGTCGATGGCTCAACAGTATCTTTTACCCAAACAGGAGATAAATTAAATCCAATATTTGGTGATAACGCAGAAATTGCTTCAGTAAATGACTTTCATGGAAATCCGGAATTTGCTACTTATAATCCATTACCAGAAAATGATACCCATGTTTATGAAATACAAGCTGGCGATACGCTTAGTGAAATAGCTGATGCCAATCACACAAGTGTAGCACACTTAATGGAATTAAACCCTGATATTACTGACCCGAATCTAATCTATGCTTCGCATAATCTAGTAATACCTAACAATGACAATATCAGTAATCCATATGAAGGCGGTGTTGGACTAGAGGGGCACGTGAATAATCTTACGGCATCAAATGATTCGACTGTTACGGGTGATTCAATAGCTGGAGATACTCCTGATGGCAACTATGCAAATATGGATTGGGCTTCTTTTAGTGATGATGCGGCCAATGGGGATAATTCAGCCTATGGTGAAGCATTATCTCAAACAGATTTTGATAGTTTTGAAGCTCCTGAAAGCTATAACGATTTTGATTCTAATGATTTAGATAATTTGGATATTAGTGCTGATTTTATGTAAAACAAATACTATGATAAAAATTTCAAGTCAGGAATATATTTCTGAATTAGGTAAGCGGAACAACAATGAAGATAATTTTGGCCTCAACAAAGGACTTACTTATGTTGTTTGCGATGGGGTAGGTGGCACTGAAAAAGGCGAAATCGCTTCTGAAATCACTGTACGTTCTTTTGTGGAAGCATTTAAGGATAATATAAATGCAGACGCTAATGATGTATTAAAAAATACAGAAGATAAATTATCAGCCTATATCAATGAGCATCCTGAGGCCTTAGGTATGGCAACTACGCTAACTTTTTCTCAAATAAGATCCAATGGAATCTACTTAGCCTGGGTTGGAGATAGTAGGATTTATCAGTTTAGAAATGGGGCTATTATTTTTAAAACAACTGATCATAGCTGGGTTAATGATGCGCTAAAAGCAGGCATCATCAGTGCAAATGAGGCAATTAACCATCCAAAGTCTAATATTATTACTAGGGCGGTTCAAGGAAATAATAAACCAACGACTGCAGATACTAGACTATTGACGGATATTGAAAAAGGGGATTTGATTTTGCATTGTTCTGATGGAGTTCTGGAAAGCTGGGATGACGATTCTTTAAAGGATTTATTCTCTTCTGAAAATGAGCCAAAAGTCATATTAGAAATAATAAAAAAAGAGTGCAATATAAATTCAAAGGATAATTTTACTGCAATTGTTTATAAAATTGAAGATGCATCGATTATAAAAAGTCAGTCTTCTATCCAGCCTAGAGATACTTTTATTGATGCTATACCTTTAGATAAGAATGAATTTATTGCCGATAAAAGTAATTCCGCTAGTGTTAACGGCGTGATGAAGGTTAAAATATTGGGTTTGCCACTGTTTGCTTGGTTATGTTTTTTTATTCCTGTGATTATTTATTTATTTATTTTTAATAATAGAATAGTAAAACCTAAAAAGACTATTTCAACTGGGCAACAAGCAACCCCATATACAAAGCCAGCACCTGGGAAAATAAATTCATCAACAAACGAGCCTAAAATTAACGAAGAACAGAATATCAAACTAGATAGCTTGAGAGACAAAGGATGGGAGAAAACCCCACCTTCAAAACCAAACCAGCTGAAGGATTTAGAAAAGGGCTTGATAAACAACTTAGCAAAATTGAATATCGAAACAGACACTGCAAAAATAAGAAAGATTAAAGAAAAAATAAATAATTTTAAGAATCAAATAACAGAATGGCATTATGACTCATTGAAAATAGGGAATGAATATTACTATGACAAAGCTTGGATACGAAACAACCCCCATTAAAATTAAATTAAAATAGCAAAAAGAAAAACCGTTACATACAAAAAACTAAAGCAATGATTCAGCATCCTAACTATAATATTAAACACAGCATTGGCGAGGGCGGCATGTCAATCGTATACCTTGCAGAACACAACACACTGCATCAATTAGTTGCGATAAAAGTGCTGAAAAAAGAATTTATTAACAATGATAATATTCGTAAACGCTTTTTATCTGAAGCAAGGAATATTTTCAAAATGAGCCATCCTAATATTATTAAAGTCACCGACCTTATAGATGAAGGTGATACAGTTGCTTTTGTAATGGAATATATGGAAGGACAAACACTTAAAGAGCATTTGGATACAAAAGGAAAATTGAATGAGGAAGAAATTAAAAGATTGTTTGCTCAAATGTTGGAAGCGGTAGGTTATGTACATGAGCAAGGATTAATTCATCGGGATATTAAGCCTAGTAACTTTATGATAACTAGCAAGGGAGTGGTTAAATTGCTAGACTTTGGTATTGCAAAAAACACGGATACGACCTCTGCTGAATATACTCAAACTGGCACTACCCAAAATATGGGTACGCCAATGTACATGAGTCCTGAACAAATAAAGAGTACAAAGGAGGTGACAGCTCAATCAGATATTTACAGTTTGGGGGTTGTTTTATGGCAGATGGTAACGGGTAAAAAACCTTATGACACCAATACTACTTCAACTTTTGAATTACAGACAAAAATTGTAAATGAAAAATTAGTACTTAC
>CAMDSI010000087.1 GCA_945906915.1 Spirosoma fluviale
TAAGCGTACCTATCAACTTTCGCTTGCTTGGTTTTCGACCAGAAATCCAGAAAAACAATACTAATAGCAAGGGGCCGAATGCCATGAAAACAGAGGATAAACCTGATGGAATGGTTTGGCCAGCTAAAGCCATAAATCCATTTCCCAAAGTAATAAGTAATACGCCAGCCATCAGATGAACTTTCCAATGCTGGGGAGTCAATTTCTTCCAATGTCCACCCAAAATAGCCCAAAGTAGAAATAATCCACCAGCTACTAAATTACGAGAAAAGGATATGACTAGTGGTGGAACAAATTCTAAAAGGATTCGTACACTCAGAAAGGTACTACCCCAAATAAGATACAGGCCTCCAAGTGCTAAAATAGTTGCCAACGATATAGCGTTCTTTTTTAACATCTTAGTCCAATAAATCGGGTCTTCTAGCCTGCGTACGCATTACAGCTTGCTCATGCCGCCAGTCTTCAATCTTTTTTTCATGCCCAGATAATAAAACTTCTGGCACATCCATCCCTTCAAAACTAGCAGGACGCGTATAAACTGGAGGAGCTAATAATCCATCTTGAAATGAATCTGTTAATGCGGAACTTTCGTCACCAATAGCACCAGGGATTAATCGAATAATCGAATCGGCTGTAACAGCAGCAGCTAATTCGCCACCAGATAACACATAGTCGCCAATGGAAATCTCTTTCGTCACATACTTTTCGCGTATACGTTCATCGATTCCTTTATAATGACCACAAATAAATAAGAGGTTTTCTCCTAGACTTAATTGATTCACTAAGCCTTGTTTTAAAACGATTCCATCTGGACTAAAATAGATGATTTCAGTATAGTCGCGCTCCGCTTTTAAAAATTCAATACATTTAGCCAAAGGCTCTACCGCCATCACCATCCCCGCTCCTCCACCAAATGGGTAATCATCTATTTGCTTATGCTTCTTTTCAGAAAAATCATGTAAATCATGAAATACCACCTCGACTAATCCCGATTTTGCCGCACGTGCGCAAATAGAATGCTCAAAAAAGCTATTCATTAAAGCCGGAACTACCGAAATAATATCAATCCGCATCATTTTCTGTATATACTTCTAATAATCCATCTGGCAAAATACTATGAACTACTTGATTCTTCTTATCCACCTTAGGGATAATCGCATCGATTAAAGGAATCAATACTTCATGATTTTGATAAATCATCACCACTACATCCTGAGCACCCGTACTATAAATCTCTTTTACGGTACCTAAAGTACCTAAATTAGCATCGATTACCTGGTAACCTACCACTTCATGGTAAAAATATTGATCGTCTTGTAAGGTAGGTAAAGCAGATACAGGTAAAAATACCTTTAAACCAACAAAGTCCTTTGTGGCGTCTAAGCTATTTACTCCTTCCAGGGTAATTAAGTTTAAATTATCACGAATCTGGATATCTTCCACAAAATAAGGAACCATTTCATTGCCCTGCTGTAAGAATATAGCATCTAAATCTTCGTAATCATACGGATCATCTACATCCAAATAAAGATGGAAAGCCCCCTTTAATCCATGTGGTTTAGAAAGGGTGCCTAACTCGAAATATTCTGTCTTTGCCATAGGTACAAAAAAAAATCATACAAACTTGATAACAAATTTGTATGATTTTAATTAAATCTAAAAATTATTCTGCTGCTGGAGCTTCTTCTGTTGCTTCTTCAGCTGCTTCTTCCGCTACTGGAGCTTCTTCAGCTTCTGCTTCTGGAGCCTCTTCAACTGCTGCTTCCGCTACTGGAGCTTCTTCAGCTGCTGCTTCTGCTTCTGGAGCTTCTTCAACTGCTACTTCCGCTTCTGGAGCTTCTTCAACTGCTTCTTCTGCTATTGGAGCTTCTTCAACTGCTTCTTCTGCTACAGGAGAAGCCTCAGCTACTACTTCGTCAATTTCTACACCTGTTGCTTCTTCCTCCGCTTCGTTAATAGCTTCTACTACGCTAGCAACTAATGCTTCTTCAGCTACTTTGTTTTTCGCAGCAATATTGTCTGCACGCGTATTAGATACTTTAGCCTCAGCTTCTAAACGAGCCGCTTTAGACTTCGCCTTAGACTGTTGTAAAGTAGATGACTTCGTTTGAATCTTCACTTCTTTCTCTGCTTTCCAAGCTTCGAACTTCGCATCTGCTTGTTCTTGCGTGATAGCTCCTTTATTCACACCTACTTGTAAGTGTTTCGCATACATGATTCCTTTATAAGAAAGGATTGCACGAACAGTGTCAGTAGGCTGAGCACCCTTCAATACCCATTGGATTGCTTGTTTCTCGTTTAAAACGACAGTTGCTGGGTTGGTGTTAGGATTGTATGTTCCGATTTTTTCTACAAAACGTCCGTCACGTGGTGCACGAGCATCCGCAACTACAACATCGAACATGGCTAACTTTTTGCGTCCGCGACGCGCTAATCTGATTTTAACAGCCATTATACATGGGTTTATGAGGGATCTCGTCCCTCGGGTTTATAAATAGTCTGCAAAATTAAGCTTTTTTGCAGTCATATCAAAAAAAGAAATAGAGAAAATAAACCGATAAGCCGAATTCTGTCGATGGTTACCCACCGTCCTATCATTTATCTTCGATAAACATCGCTGTTTATCTGTAGCAATCTACCCACTAGCATCGGACGAGCCACCCTTTTGCCTTGCGGCAGCTAGCCTATTTGATCTTGCAACGCGTGAGGTTTACCTAAGCCTGTTTTGTCACCAAACCAGCGGTGGGCTCTTACCCCACCTTTTCACCCTTACCCCAAAAGGCGGTTATTTTCTGTGGCACTTGCTGTAGAATCCGAAGACTCCCCTTCCAGTTAGGAAGCACACTGCTCTATGTTGTTCGGACTTTCCTCTTTAAAAAGCGATAGGATAGTCTATTTTCTCCGAGACAAAGGTAGGATTTTATTTGGCCAAAGACCAACTCCCCTCAAAAGCCCCCTCTATTAAGACTGAGTTTTTATCAAAATACACCTTTTGAAAATGAACGCGACCATTCTTAGCTAATGAAATTGAGCTAGGTAATCGCTTCAAAATTTGATTAGGCTGAAAACGAAAAATAGCCGCTTGAGCTTGAAGTTTATTTGCTATTTTACGTTTAAATAAGGAAGCAGGAAAAGATAATCCTTCCATTTGGGTATCCTTTAATTGAAAACCTAGCGAATTATCAGGATAAAGTACGAAATCAAAATCAACCGCTAAGCGAGACGATTTACCCCGAAATTGATTTAATTGAAAACGTATACCCGTGGGTTGAAAAGTGAAATCACCTCTACCTTTCAGTTGAGGATTAGACTCCTTTAGCAATTCCATTAATTCTGGGCCAGATAATTGAAATTGAAAGGGCAAAATAGGCTTACCTACTGAAGGCAAATCTTTTACGGGAATAAATAAAGGCACTTTATTCATTTTACCCGCACTAACCTTGAAACCACCTGAATACTTTAATTGTCCTTTGATACTTGTTTGGTCAAATAATAAATCACGCATATCTATAGCAGAGGCGGCATATGGTTCTATCTGATAACCATCGGAGGAATCAGTAAAAAAAGATTGAAACAAAAATGGCTTGGTAACGGTAGATCTAATTTTAGCATTTAACTGATTCTGCATTTGGGATACAATGACATCCTTTTTTTGATTTAACAATTGATCTACCACCGGGCTTACATTAACAGGAAATCCCATCACCTTCACCGATGGCTTCTGAATCCATTGGTAATCATAAGCAAGCTCTTTAATTTGCAAGGAACTTATGCTAGCTAAATTCCATTTTAATTGGATCTTCATCGCTAAGTCCCCAGTGACAGTTCCAGCAGAAATACCTGCAATAGCTGGTTTTGCCTGTAGGCGGACGGGTAGAGATAAATTGATTTGGTCCCTTGTAAGCGTTTGCAACGAAATAGGTGCGAGTAATCTAATGTCTAAGGGAAAATCTAATACAGACGACGCATCATCATTTTGATACAAAACAGATCCAGCCTTCAGTTGACTTAAAGCAAAGAGACTATCAAAAGATAAAGAAAAATCAATGGTGGTTAATCCAGGCTTTAAAGTAGGAAAACGATCCACATAGACCGATTTTTCGCTAATCACAATGGGAGCAATTGTTTTAGAACAAGAGACGAATAAAACAGTCAGAAATAAAAGTATACTTCTCATAAAAAAATAGACCTCAATCTTACACGTAAAGACTGAGGCCTAATTATATTATACAAATGACTAAGTTAATAAACCACCGTTAACGGAGATAACTTGACCAGTGACATAAGAACTCATATCAGAGCCTAAAAACAAGCATACATCCGCTACTTCTGTCGCCTGACCACCTCTTTTCATTGGAATAGCTTTCGTCCATTCTTCAATAGCAGCTTCATTTAATTCCTCTGTCATCTCTGTCTCAATAAAACCGGGAGCGATGGCATTACAACGAATATTACGAGAGCCTAACTCCAATGCGATTGATTTAGTAAAACCAATAATACCTGCTTTCGAAGCTGCATAATTTGATTGCCCTGCATTTCCTTTAATTCCTACGATAGAGGTCATATTGATGATAGAGCCCGATCTTGCTTTCATCATCGGCTTAGTAACCGCTTTCGTTAAATTGAAAATAGACTTCAAATTCACACGAATAACTTCATCCCATTGCTCCTCTGACATGCGCATTAATAGACCATCACGCGTAATTCCGGCATTATTTATTAATATATCAACAGCACCAAAATCAGCTAAAACATCCTCTACTAATTTCTCCGATTCGGAATAGGACGACGCATCTGAACGATAACCCTTAGCGACTACGCCAAAAGCAGCTAATTCTTTTTCTAATGCTTGACCCTTTTCAACAGATGACAAATAAGTAAATGCAACGTTTGCGCCAGCTTTGGCAAAAGTAGCCGCAATAGCCCTACCGATACCGCGAGAGGCACCCGTCACTAAAACGACTTTATTTTGTACTAATGACATATTATTTTTTTTGTTTGGTTAACCCTTTTCTTGTTTTTCTTACCAAAGTCAAACCATCAGCACCTTCCTCAAAATCAGCCAAAATATATTCTCCCTCCGCTAATGCTCCTTTCAATATCTCTTCCGCCAAAGCATCTTCCAAATATTTCTGGATCGCTCTATTTAAAGGTCTAGCCCCATATTGAGGATCATAGCCCTTATCAGCCATGAAATCTTTCGCCTTATCCGTTAATTCTACTTCAAAACCAAGATTTACTAAACGAGTTTTTAACTTCGCTAACATTAAATCAATAATTTCATGAATCGTAGGACGCTCTAACGAGTTAAATACAATAATATCATCCAAACGGTTAATAAACTCTGGTGCAAAAGCCTTTTTTAATGCATTTTGAATAGTGGTCTTCGCATATTCATCCAAATTATCCACCTTAGATTTAGTCGAGAATCCAATTCCAGAACCAAAATCCTTCAAATCACGCGCTCCAATATTAGAGGTCATAATGATAATGGTATTCCTGAAATCAACTCGCCGACCTAAACCATCTGTTAAAATACCATCATCTAAAACTTGTAGCAATAAATTGAATACATCCGGATGGGCCTTCTCAATCTCATCTAATAGAACCACCGCATAAGGTTTACGACGAATCTTTTCCGTCAATTGACCACCTTCTTCATAACCT
The DNA here is from genome assembly GCA_945906915.1 of Spirosoma fluviale. Taxonomy (GTDB): domain Bacteria; phylum Bacteroidota; class Bacteroidia; order Cytophagales; family Spirosomataceae; genus Aquirufa; species Aquirufa fluvialis_D. Next base: position 5,668 of record CAMDSI010000087.1, read on the forward strand.
ACGTAGCCCGGAGGCGCTCCTACTAAACGAGATACACTGAACTTCTCCATGTATTCACTCATATCAATACGAACTAGCGCATCCTCCTTATCAAATAAATACGTGGCCAAAACTTTAGCCATCTCTGTCTTACCTACCCCTGTAGGACCTAAAAAGATAAATGAACCAATCGGTTTCTTCGGATCTTTTAAACCTACACGCGTACGTTGAATGGCCTTTACTAATTTCTTAATGGCATCTGTTTGGCCGATAACTTGCTTAGCAAGTTCATCTTCCATCTGCAACAACTTCTCCCCTTCTTTCGCAGCTACCCGATTTACAGGTATTCCCGTCATTTGAGCGATTACCTCCGCTACATGCTCCTCAGTAACAGTAAACTTCTGTTTCTTCGAGTCTTCTTCCCAAGCTGCCTTTGATTCTTCTAATTGATCAATTAATTTCTTCTCCCGGTCGCGTAATTGCGCCGCTTCTTCATATTTCTGAGATTTCACCACTTGGTTCTTCTCTTTCTTCACGATTTCAATTTGAGCTTCTAGCGCCACAATATCTTCCGGCACATTGATATTAGAAATATGCACACGCGCACCCACCTCATCTAACACGTCAATTGCTTTATCCGGCAAGAAACGATCCGAAATGTACCGATCAGAAAGCTTCACAGAGGCTATAATGGACTCTTCCGTGTAAATGACATGGTGGTGATCTTCGTACTTATCTTTAATATTATGTAAGATTTCGATCGTTTCATCGACAGTGGTAGCGTCTACCATAACGGTTTGGAAACGACGAGCTAAAGCACCATCTTTTTCAATATACTGACGGTATTCGTCTAAGGTGGTAGCACCAATAACTTGTATATCTCCACGAGCTAAAGCTGGCTTAAACATATTAGAGGCATCTAATGATCCTGATGCACCACCAGCACCTACTATTGTATGCAGTTCATCAATAAAAAGAATCACATCTGTCGACTTCTCTAATTCATTCATCACCGCCTTCATGCGCTCCTCGAATTGACCACGGTATTTAGTACCTGCCACTAAAGAGGCGATGTCTAGCGTAACCACTCTTTTACCAAAAAGAACTCTTGATACCTTCTTCTGAACGATGCGCAAGGCTAAACCTTCCGCTATGGCTGTTTTACCCACACCAGGTTCACCGATTAAAATAGGGTTATTTTTTTTGCGGCGCGATAAAATCTGCGCTACCCGTTCGATTTCTTTTTCACGACCTACAATCGGATCTAATTTGCCATTTTCAGCAATCTTTGTTAGATCACGACCAAAATTATCTAGAACTGGTGTTTTACTTTTTTCGCCAGGCTTAGATCCAGTAGTACTACCAGAACTTGCCCCACCTGTAGAACCAGAACCCGCACTATATAAGCGAGAATCATCGTCATTATCGTCTGTATCTGAACCTGCTTTGGGATTAGATCCTTGACCATTTCCTGATTGGAATTCAACCATTTCTTTGATTAAATCATAATAGACTTGGTATTTCTCTAAAACTTGAGTCGCGACATTATCCTCATCACGTAAAACAGCCATCAATAAATGATCTGTCTCCACGACATTGGTCTTGAAATATTTCGCTTCCAAATAGGTTAAGCGCAACACTTTTTCGGCCTGCTTAGTTAGGGGAATATTTAACATGTTCTCCCGATCAAAGGAAGAACGAGTGGTAGAAGCGGTAGAATGTTCGATGCTTTGGCGTAAAGAATCCAAAGAAACACCAGAACGCAATAATAAATCGATGCCTGGACCTTGTCCATCTCGAATCATTCCTAACATCAAATGTTCGGTACCGATATAATCGTGACCCAAACGTAATGCCTCTTCTCTCGCTAGCGAGATGACTTCCTTCACTTTATTCGAAAATTTAGCCTCCATATCGTCTATTTATGTTCATCAACCATTTGAACACATAAATTGTTCCCTATTATTTTAAAAAAGTCAAAGACTCTTTTCCGTAATTCATTAATAAATCAAGTATTGACAAATTAGGCACAAATTCTGTCCCAAAACATTGCCTATACGGTCTATTTAAATAAATTGATCGCTCTGACCACTCTTTTTTTGCACTAATTAAATCATAACCACTTAGGCCATCAAATTTCTTAAACTCTTGTGTCACACTGAATTCTAAAGGCGAATCTAAAATATGATAAACCAAAGTCAACAAATCAATATTTAAATCTACTAAAAAAAACCTTTTTTTCGCAAAAATTTGACTTAAATATGGCACAAAATATTCGTAGTAGGGTGCATTACCATAAGCTGCTTGAATGGCTCCTTGGTGTTGCTTAACCCAGTTTTGAGAATAATCGATCTTCGTATCTTTCGTATGAACTTTTTCTCCTGAAATATGAATAACTGGAACGGTTAAGCGTTCCACGCCATTCGCACCTAAAATCAAACAACGATTGCGAAAAGTTTGTTTGGGAAAATTCTCCTCCACTTCAAAAACCAAAGACGGATTCTGAAGCAAAAGCGTCATGTATTCTAAACTAGGCAAATAATGCGTCTCAATGTGCATTCCCAAAAATTAATCGGATATTTGTAAATCAAAGAACAAAGATAATAAGAATGAAAGTGTCTCCCCTGTTTCTGTACAAACTAATTGGAAGATTACCCCTACCTGTACT
>CAMDSI010000088.1 GCA_945906915.1 Spirosoma fluviale
GGCCACGTTTGCTACCAGATGGATTTTGATCCCAAGAATCCGATGGATCTCGTCTTTAAAGGCCAAATGTGGATTGATACAACCTCCTTTGCATTAGTTCAAATCGATGCATCTGTGGATAAAGGGGCAAATTTGAACTTTATCGATAAGATTAAGATATCTCAAGAATTAGAACAAACGAGTTCAGGAGCCTGGTTACCAGCCAGAACAAGATTCCTCATTGACCTGGAGGAAATCACCAAAGGAAGTGCTGGAATGTTGCTGAAAATGTACATTTCGAATAAGAATTTTGTGGTAAATAAACCCCACGAAGTAGGGTTTTATGATTTAACTTCAGAGGTGGCGGAAGATGCAATGCAACCTAATCCTGATTTTTGGAAAAATGCGCGGCATGAACCTTTAAGTACACAAGATTTAATGGCATCGGCCTTGATTGATTCTGTTAAAAATCTACCCATAGTCCGAACCTATGTGGAAATTGCGGAGATTGTTTTAAGTGGTTATAAGAAGTTTAATGATATCGAAGTAGGTCCCTATGTTTCTAGTTTTGCGATCAATAAAGTCGAAGGAGCACGTTTTCGTCTCGGATTTAGAACCAACGCGAATTTCGATAAGCATTGGATTTTGCGGGGTAATGTTGGTTTTGGTACAAGGGACTTAGTTCCTAAATACGCCATTGAAGTGAATTATCTTTTCTCTAAAAAGAAATGGACAGTAGCTGGGTTAAGACATTCCTATGATATCGAACGAGTGGGTTTAACGCCTGAATTAATCGGAGACAATAAATTATTTTATGCCTTCACGCGCTGGGGAGCCTTTTCAGGGGCCTTCTTTAGACGCGAATCGGAGGCCTTTTTCTCTTCCGAACTTTTCAAAGGTATAACGGTGACCACGTCCTTAAATACACGCTCATTTGATCCTTTATTTCGCTTCCATTACCGATTAAATCCAGAGTTAGGAGCTGCCTCTGCGGTACAAGATTATTACCAAGAAACCTTTGCCACCCTGGAATTGCGTTTTGCTAAAAATGAAACGTTTATCATGAATGGAAATGAGCGGATTACGTTAGCTACTAAACGAATTCCAGTGATAACATTAAAGTACCAGCATGGATTTAAAGGATTTTTAGGTGGGGATTTTACCTATGACCGGGTGACGTTGAAGGCCTACCAAACCTTTCGTTTAGGCACATTAGGTCGTTCTGATTATACCTTTACGGCGGGATACACTCCATCTAATTTACCAGCCCCATTATTATTCCCCCATTTAGGAAATGAGACATTTTTCTTCGTGCGCTCCGCCTATTCAACGATGAGTTATTTTGAATTTGTGAGTGATCAATATGCTTCAATACAATACAATCACAATTTCGACGGACTATTTTTTAATCGCATTCCGCTCATTAAGAAATTGAAATGGCGCTTTATTGCCTCTGGGAATATTCTGATGGGAAGCCAACGTTCTGCTAACCGTGATATAATGAAGGATGTAAATAGTCCATTACGTTCCAAATTCTTAGATCAGTACTCCTTTGATTCCTTAGATCCCAATAAACCCTTTGCTGAAGTGGGCTATGGAATTGATAATATTTTCAAAATTTTTAGAATTCAAGCCTTTCATCGTTTGACCTATTTGGATCATGCAAATCCACAAAAATTCCGGTTAATGGCTTCGATAAATTTTTCTTTTTAGAACATTATGAAGAAGAAAGTTTAAACATTTCAAGAATGTTTATCATCTAGTTGATTTCATAAGTTCGAGCACCTATATTTACAAGGTTACATCAATGTTAATATGATTTTAATTCTCGTAGGACTCTCCTTGTTAAGTTACCTGTTAGGTTCTATCCCTACAGCTATTTGGTATGGTGATCGCTATCATGGTATTGATATTAGACAGCATGGAAGTGGTAATGCAGGAGCCACGAATACCTTTCGGGTATTAGGCAAAAAAGCAGGTTCCATTGTGCTATTTGTAGATGCTTTAAAGGGTTTTGCCGCAGCTAGTCTAGCGACGGTGTTGTATACTTTTGGAGTTGTTGATTGGCAAACTTGTGTTACGTTAAAGATTCTGTTCGGATTCTTAGCTATTATTGGTCACCTGCTTCCAGTTTTCTGTGATTTCAAAGGAGGAAAAGGAGTAGCCACCACTTTAGGTATGGTTATCGCCTTGCATCCGCAGGCGGCCTTAGCGAGTAGCCTGGTCTTTTTACTTGTTTTTGGGTTTTCGCATTTTGTCTCTTTGGGATCAATGGTGACTTCATTAATCTTTCCCCTATTGCTTCAGTTTGGCGTTTTTGGCAAAGAAGAACCTATTTTGATTTATTTTGGTTTTATTATTTCCTTTTTAGTGATATTCACGCACCGTAAAAATATCGGTCGAATTATTTCAGGAACGGAAAATCGGATGTATCTTATTCCTCGAAAAGGCCGTTTATAGCCTTACAATTTCATTTATTATGCAATCAACACACGAATTTATTGCCGCTCAAAAGGATCGGTTTTTAGCGGAGCTATTAGACTTATTACGAATTCCATCCGTTTCTGCGGATCCAGCTTATGCTGGGGATGTTCGAAAAGCAGCGGAATGGGTAGCAGATAATTTACAAAAGGCCGGAGCCGATAAGGTGAGACTGGAAGAGACCGCTGGTTTTCCGATTGTGTATGGCGAGAAAATGGTGGATCCTTCGGCTCCTACTGTCTTAGTTTATGGACATTATGATGTTCAGCCAGCTGATCCTTTAGAACTTTGGGATAATCCTCCCTTTGAACCGGTGATTAAAGACGGCGTTATTTATGCGCGTGGTGCTTGCGACGATAAGGGTCAGGTTTTTATGCATGTGAAGGCCTTTGAATCGATGCTGGCATCTGGTAATCTTGCGTGTAATGTCAAGTTCATGATTGAAGGAGAAGAGGAAATTGGATCAGATAATCTAGGCAATTTCGTAGCAGCGAATAAAGAATTATTAAAGGCAGATGTGATTTTGATTTCAGATACCGCCATCATTGCGAATGACATTCCTTCCATCGACGTGGGTTTGCGCGGTTTGAGTTATATGGAAGTGGAAGTGCAAGGCCCTAACCGTGATTTGCACTCCGGTGTTTATGGTGGAGCAGTGGCGAATCCGGTAAATATTTTATGCCAAATGATTTCCTCCCTGCACGATGAGTCTAATCACATTACCATCCCAGGTTTTTACGATGGGGTGTTAGAGGTGAGCGCGGCCGATCGGGCAGCCATGGCTCAAACGCCCTTTGATTTAGGCGCTTATGAAAAAGATTTAGGTATCGATACTGTTTACGGGGAAAAAGGATTCACGACATTAGAGCGTGCTTCCATTCGTCCTACCTTAGATGTGAACGGTATTTGGGGTGGATATACAGGAGAAGGCGCGAAGACCGTTTTGCCATCGAAAGCGCAGGCAAAAATATCGATGCGTTTAGTACCTAATCAATCATCAGAGGAAATTACCCGCTTATTTACAGCGCATTTTATTTCCATTGCTCCTAAGGGTGTAAAGGTTAAAGTGACTGCGCACCATGGTGGAGAAGCTTATTTAATGCCGACCGATAGTGTGGCCTTTCAAGCGGCATCGGATGCGCTGACGACAACTTTTGGGAAGGTTCCTGTACCTACGCGTGGAGGAGGAAGTATTCCGATTGTGGCTTTGTTCGAAAAAGAGCTAGGGATTAAGTCTATCTTGATGGGTTTTGGCCTAGATTCAGATGCTATTCACTCGCCTAACGAGCATTATGGCTTATTTAATTTTTATAAAGGAATAGAGACGATTCCTCATTTCTACCAAAACTTCGCAGATTTATCGAAATAATATGGCTGAGAATCTAAGTGCTTTAGCGACTGAATCATCCTCGACTTACCAGGATTTAGAACTGCAATCGGTCGATACCATTTTGCGCCAAATCAATGCAGAGGATAAAACAGTTCCATTTGCTGTGGAAAAGGTCATTCCGAAAATCGAGGCTTTGGTCCATGAAATCGTGAAACGTATGAAGCAAGGTGGCCGCCTTTTTTACATAGGAGCCGGCACTTCTGGACGCTTAGGTGTGGTAGATGCTTCTGAATGTCCACCTACCTATGGCGTGCCGCATGATTGGGTCATTGGAATTATTGCCGGTGGTGATTCGGCGATTCGCAAGGCGGTAGAAAATGCGGAGGATGATGAAAAGCAGGCTTGGGTCGATATGGATGCCTATAAAATCGGTAGTTTGGATACGGTTATCGGAATTGCTGCCTCTGGAAGAACGCCTTACGTTGTGGGTGGTTTACGGGATGCCAATGCGAAAGGGATTCTAACGGGTTGTATTGTTTGTAATGCAGGAAGTGTGGTCGCAGCCGAAGCGCAATATCCGATCGAAGTAATCGTAGGTCCGGAATATGTGACAGGCAGCACACGTATGAAATCAGGTACGGCCCAAAAGCTTGTTTTGAATATGCTTTCCACAGCGGTTATGATTCAACTAGGTCGCGTGCGGGGGAACAAAATGGTCGATATGCAATTGAGTAATCATAAATTAGTGCTTCGCGCTATTCGAATGGTTTGTGAAGCGACTGGCGTAAGCGAGCAGCAAGCAGCAGAACTTTTAGAAAAGCACGGAAGTGTTCGGAATGCAGTTGATGCAATTCAAACAAAATAAATTGGGATAATAACGCTTTAATCGCTTTATTTGTAACATAATTAATCTACTACCTCCAATGAAAAACATATCTAAACTTATTTTAACCTTTGTATTCGGAACAATGGCTTTTGGTTTTCAAGCAAAAGCGGAAGATTTTCCAGCAGACATCAAACCTTTAATGACAAAATATGCGTGCTCTGCTTGTCACAAAGTAGATGCTCGTTTAGTAGGCCCAGCTTATAAAGATGTGGCGAAGAAGAAATATTCAGTGGACAAAATCGTCGCTTTAATTGCAAAGCCTCAGCCATCTAACTGGCCCGGATACCCTCCAATGGCTCCGATGGCTAATGTTCCTAAAGAGGATGCAGTTAAATTAGCTAAATTTATCAACTCACTACGCTAGTTGAATAGACATAAAAAAAGCCCTCGAAGAAATTCGAGGGCTTTTTTTGTTTTATAATTTCTTGAGCATCCAAATATCGCATCCGCAATGTCCACTATTTCCTAAAGGATGATCGAGTGGTTTAAATCCCACCTTTTCATAAATCGATACAGCTTTTGCTAATTCCGGCATGGACTCTAAATAAACCTGGGTATAGTTATTTTCCTTGGCCCAGATCATCGATTTTTCCATCAATTCTTTACCTAAACCCGTTCCTCTGGCCTCTTTTGCAACATATAGCTTTACGAGTTCGCAGGTTCCTTTTGGTAAATTATCCGTAGGGTAGATTCCGCACCCTCCTACTATTTTATTGTTTAAAATAGCCACATAATAATAGGAGCCCGGCGTTCGGAATAGTTCGAATAAAGCATCGGTCGTAGGATCAAAATAAACCGTACCTGGTTTATTAGCACCAAACTCCGCTAACGCTGTTCGAATTATATTCGCTAGTGCTTGATTATCCCCGGGTTCAATGGGCCGAATTTGCATGGTTTTATTTTGCGGCTTTCTTCGCGGCAGGTTTTTTTACTGCTTTTTCTGCAGCTACTTTTTCTACCTTAGGCGCCTTTTCCACTTTCGCAGCTGCTGGGAATAATTCCGGAGCATTAGTCACTAAAATCAGGTACCAGCTTAAGATTTTCTTGATGTCGGAAGCGAAAACGCGATCAGAATCGTAGTTAGAAACCACCTCAGCTAATGCGCTAAATAATTCAACATCACTTGCTTTCTTCGGTTCTATGGGTAAGTTTCCATTGAATTTAGCATGGATTTGTAAGAATAAATCTGCCAAAGGTAAGGTGCTATCTTGGTGATCATCTAAGTACAAAGAGATGTCTTTTAACACGGAAATACGTGTTTGGCCACCTACCACTGATTTATGTTTTGCAGCATCTAATGTCTCTACAATCACTCCCGTGCGCGTAGGTTTTAGCACTTTGTACAATCCACTTTTTCCCGAGATATGGGCAACTTCATTCAATAAATCCATGTTTTTTAGCTTGTTATGGGGGCAAAATTAGTATTATTTCCCTATTCTGTAAGGGGATGTCTTAATTAATTCATCGATTGACTTTAAAATATCTTCGCGTCCCACGTGTTTCTCAGCAGACGTGATAAAAAGAGGAGGTAACTCATCCCACATATCTAAAAGGAAGTTTTTATATACTTCGACACTCTCATTCACCTGCTTTTGGGATATTTTATCAGCCTTTGTAAACACAATATAGAATGGAATTTCATCTTCCACCATTCGGCTCATAAATTCAATATCCACTGCCTGCGGCTTCAATCGTATATCTAACAGGACAAATAAACAGGTTAAATTCTCCCGATGTATCAAATAATCGAAGATCATCTTTTCAAATTCCTTCCTTTTTTCCTTGCTTACTTTGGCAAAACCATAACCTGGCAAATCCACTAAAAACCACTTTTCATCAATAATGAAATGATTAATCAACTGTGTTTTACCTGGTGTTTGTGATGTTTTCGCTAAACCTTTATGAAAAGTCAATGAATTAATCAAGGACGATTTTCCCACATTAGAACGACCTATGAAGGCAAATTCCGGGTATCGCGCTGGCGGACAATTCTTGAAGTCAGTATTACTGGTAACGAATTTAGCGTTAATCTGAGCCATGGGGCGGGTGATGATGAGGGACAAAGGTAAGGAAAATTAGTCCGAAGTCCGAAGGGAAAGAGTCCGGAGGGGATTAGTCCGAAGGGAAAGAGTCCGGAGGGGATTAGTCCGAAGTCCGAAGGGAAAGAGTCCGGAGGATTATAAGTTTATCGATACAATAGAAAGTAGAAAAGTCGTTTCTAAAATAAACTTATGCGTGTTTCAAAATTTGAAGATCTTATTGTTTGGCAAAAATCAATTAATCAATCTCTTTTAATATATAGATTATACGCAAAAAATCTAGATTGGGGTTTTAAAAATCAAATCCAAAGAGCATCAGTTTTTATAGCTAATAATATTGCAGAGGGATTTGATCGAAGTTCAGATAAAGAGTTTAAAAGATTTTTATTTATTGCATTAGGTTCAGCGAGTGAAGTACGATCTATGAATTATTTAGCTTTTAAATTAAACTATATTTCTACCGAAGAATACAATGACTGTAATTATCAGCTAATTGAGATTTCAAAAATGTTAAATGGTCTATCGCGGTCGCTGAACCGAAACGAAGTAAAATATCTCTAATTCCCTCCGGACTTCGGACTCCTTTCCTCTGGACTGGTTCCCTCCGGACTAATTTCCCTCCGGACTCTTTCCCTTCGGACTATTTTCCCTTACCTTTGTACGCTTATGGAAAAACTACAAAACGATCTACTTCTTCGTGCTGCGCAGGGTTTACCTGTGGAGCGAATCCCGGTTTGGGTGATGCGTCAAGCGGGGAGAATTTTACCAGAATATAGAGCTGTAAGGGCGAAGGCGGGTTCATTTATCGGACTTGCGACGCATCCAGAGATGGCTGCGGAGGTAACGATTCAGCCGGTGACGCGTTTTGGGGTGGATGCGGCGATTATCTTTTCGGACATTTTAGTGGTGCCGGAGGCGATGGGTTTGCCATACGTGATGGAGGAGCAGAAGGGTCCGGTTTTTCCGGAGGTGATTCGGTCGAAAGCGGATTTAGCGAAGATTCGTGATGCGAATCCGGAGGAGGATTTGAAATATGTGTTAGATGCGATTAAGATCGTGAAGAAAGAGCTAGCTGGCAAGGTTCCGTTAATCGGATTTGCGGGTGCGCCATTTACTATTTTCTGTTATATGGTGGAGGGGAAAGGGTCGAAGACTTTTTCTCAGGCCAAAAAGATGTTATATGCAGAGCCTGAATTAGCTCATGCTTTATTGCAAAAGATTACTGATTCCACTATAGCCTATTTGAAAGCACAGGCGGCTGCTGGAGCTAATGTAGTCCAAATCTTTGATTCCTGGGCGGGCATTCTATCGCCGGCGCAGTACTCGGTATTTTCGACACCTTATTTAAAGCAAATTTGTGATGCGGTGACGGAGGTTCCGGTGACGCTTTTTGCCAAAGGTGCTTTCTTCGCTCGCGAAGAGATGGCTGCGTTGAATTGTGCAACGATTGGTTTGGATTGGAATATGGATATTGCTGAGTCACGTCGGATAGTGGGGCCTAACAAGACTTTGCAAGGAAATTTAGATCCTTGTGCTTTGTACGGTGACTTTAATACGGTAGAGGCGGAGACGAAGAAGATGATT
>CAMDSI010000089.1 GCA_945906915.1 Spirosoma fluviale
GATAAGAATAAATTACCTGATTTATCCCAAGCGATCGAACCACCTGTATGGCAACATCCGTCACGCTTTACCGGAACTTTTAAAAGCAATTTCTCCGAACTCATAATCAAGGTGTCATTCACATCATCATACGTGAAACGAGATAAGTGTTGCGCCGTATCTGCTTTCCCAGTTTGAGGAGAATAGAAAAGGTACATCCAGTGGTTCTTATTGTAATCTGGGTCGATATTAACTCCCATTAAACCGTATTCAAATTTAGAGAATACGTCCAAATCAGCTACGACTTTCGTCTTCCCTTTTTTCGGATCATACATCTTCAATTTTCCTTTGCGTTCTCCAAAAAAGATTTTTCCTCCATCCGTTACCGCTAATTCCGTCGGCTCATCTAAGTTGCGATCAAGGATCGTCTTAGTGAAGCGATTCTCCTCCGGAGGTAATTCAGAACGTAATTTTTTCGTGTAATCTTGTGGACGACCTGATGCTAACCATTGCAAAGCACCCCAAAGGTGTTGCACCACAATCGGCTCTTCGAATGACTCGTGTGTATGTCCCCAGTTGGTATAGAAAGAACGGCCACCATCGTATTCGTGGTACCAAGCCATTGGGTGAAAATCGCCCATTTTACCATCCTTGTATGATTTCTCATCCAACGTAATTAATACGTGAACGTCTTTATTGAAATTCTTTGTATCGTAAAATTCATCCGTGCGATCGAATGTTTCTGGCATGTGTGCCGTTGAAATATGCGTACGATCTACCGCGGTGAAGGTTCCTTTTTGAACGTTAGGTCGACCTGGGTGAGAGGCGAATTGACCACCGGCTAATTTAGTATACCAAGCCCAATCGTATTCTGTATCTGTCGCTGCGTGAATACCAAAATAAGCACCACCAGCTTGAATATAGCGCTCAAATGCGATTTGTTGTACCTCATTCAATACGTTAGACGTTGTATTTAAAAACACGACAACACGGTATTGTTTCAGATTTTTCTCTGTGAAGTTGGCCGCATTCTCTGTCGTATCAACAGAAAAGCCTTTTTCTTTGGCCATTTTAAATAGGGCAACTTGACCTGGTTTAATGGACGAATGGCGGAAGCCTTTGGTCAAAGAGAAAACTAAAATTTTCTTGCCGGCTAAAGGATTAGCTGTCTGCGCAAATGCAGCAAGCGTCGAAACCAATAAGGCAAAAATGAGGGTGATTCGGAGTATTCCGAACGAGGAATTTTTCATGTTTAAAATAAATAGGTTTAAGACAAAGTTAGGGCAAATCAGAAATTTTCGGCTACTTTTAAGAAAAAAATTATCAAAGTAAGCTATGAAAAAATATATCCTCGCCTTATCACTCCTTGTAAGTTCTTTTTTTGCCTTTTCACAGGCCTCTTGTTGTTTTGTCAAGAAAGACGGAATGCAGCTTTTGGCATCCAATAAAACATTCATAAAATCCCACGCACTTCCTAAACCTTACCACCATATCAGTAAAGCAGGTGGAGTAATGGTCGAATTTAAAACGCCAGATGATCAGATGGCGAAAGGTTTTTACATTCCAGCTGACAAGCCCACTGAATATACCCTGCTTGTTTTCCAAGAATGGTGGGGACTAAATGATCACATCAAAAGAGAGGCAGAACATTTCTACAGCACGTTAGGTAACGTGAACGTTTTAGCCGTTGATATGTACGACGGAAAAGTGGCAACGACGCGGGAAGACGCTGCAAAATATATGGGGGGAGCGAATCCTGCTCGATTAGAGGCCATCATTAAAGGGGCCATTGCCTTTGCTGGACCGAAAGCGAAGATCGCTACGGTAGGTTGGTGTTTTGGCGGATCATTATCTTTAAAAGCATCCATTTTAGCTGGGAAGCAAGCAGCTGCCTGCGTGATGTATTACGGTATGCCGGTGAAAGAAGTGGAGCAATTAAAGTTATTGCAAACGGATGTTTTGGGTCTTTTTGCAGGTAAAGAGCAATTTATTACCCCGACGGTAGTGAAGGAATTTGAAGCCAATATGAAGACGGCAGGTAAAGGAATCCAAACGAAAATCTTCGATGCTCAACACGCTTTTGCGAATCCATCTAACCCAGCTTATGATAAAGCCGCTACAGAAGAAGCTTGGGGTATGGCTATTAATTACTTCAAAGCTAGATTAAAATAATGCGAACCATTCTACTTCTTATCTGTGTTCTGTTTTTAGCTGGATCATGCGCGAGCAATCGCAACCAGCCTAAACTTTATAAGAAAAAATGGAGCCTATTCAAGAAAAATGACTGCGACTGTCCTAACCTCCGATAAGGGGATTTAGGGCAGATGCGGCTGGCGAACCTGGTTCTAATCCCTGCAACCAGCGCTGGCGATCGGCCTCCTGGTTTGGATTTAGTGGTTCGATAACCCGAGCCTCCGCATCCATATAGATGATCGTCATCACTTCCCGCATTTTTGTCGATTCATTCCCTGGGGCATTATGCAATGTCCAGCCTAAATGAAAGGTGGCATCACCCGCTTTCATTGATTTTTGAGCGACGATCTCGAAACCCTGTTCAGCCACATAGTCACCTATCAATGCTTCGGAGGCATCAGAAATCTCCAATTTAGGCAAATCCGCCTCGGATGATTTGGAGGCAAATGTAAGCATGCCCATTCCCTCTTCAATGTCCACCAGCGGCATCCACATCGTCACCGTTTTAAGCGTATCCAGCGGCCAATAATATTGATCCTGATGCCAGGGCGTATGACCTCCGCCAGGTTCTTTGAATAGGGCTTGATCATGGTATAAACGAACCTGTTGTACCCCCAGCAATTGTGCTGCAACAGAGGCAAAGCGATTAGCAAGCGTAAACTCTTTCACCGTTTCTGAGCTTTCCCATAAATTCATCATTTGCAAAAAGGCCTTTCCATAAGTGTCGCGCTCTTCCATCGGTTTTTGCTGTGCGCGAAAGTCATCTGCCCAGTCTAGAATGGCCTGGCGATAAGGTTGTAATTCCTGCGCAGAGATTAGCCCAGGAATATAGGCATGACCATTTTCTGCGAAATAGGCTTTATCGGCTGGTGAAACGGAGAAATTCTGTGAAAGCATCTTTTTTTATTGCAAAGATTTCTAAAATTATTTCGTCAGTCTACCTTTATTTTGGCCAAAAAAGATGCAATTTTACCCCTTATAGGATTCTTTTTCTTTAAAGTGCTAATATAAATGAAAGCGCAGCGCGAACATCTCCATTCCGGATTTCAAATCAAGCATGTGAAACAGGCGCGGTTTGACGCACCTTATCATTTTCATCCAGAGCTTGAATTGACTTTAATTATCGCGGGTGAAGGGAAGCGATTTATAGGGAATCAGATCAGTGATTTCAGACCAGGGGATCTTGTTTTACTGGGGGAAAATCTACCGCATTGCTGGCAAAACCACCGCAAAGACTGGCTTGCCGAAGACATAAATAAAGAAGGAGCACAAGCTTTAGTCATTCATTTTAGACGTGATTTTCTGGGAGAAGATTTCCTTTCGAACGAGGCTTGTGCTGGATTAAAAAATCTTTTTGAGAAAGCAAAAACGGGATTTTCCATCGTGGGTCCTACCCAAGACAAAATCGCACGCGAAATGTTAGCGCTAAATGAGATGGCGCCGTTTCCACGCTTGCTTGCCTTCTTGCAGATCCTACATACCATCGGTATTTCCACAGCAGATGTGCAGGCCATCGATACGGCGGAAGGAAATTATTCCATCGCCGAAGGGGATTTAGAACGAATTAATCGTGTGTATGCCTATGTGATAGCTAACTACACCCAAGAGGTTCACTTAGATGAGGTGGCTCATTTAGCGAATATGACGGAGACGGCTTTCTGCCGTTATTTCAAGAAAGTAACGAATAAAACTTTTGTGGAATTAGTAACCGAATTTCGAGTGAAGCACGCCTGCACCCTATTGCGGACGACGAATAAACCGATGATAGAGGTATGCTTTGAGAGCGGTTTTGGCAATATATCCCACTTCAATAAGCAGTTCAAAGCCTGGATGAAAACTCCTCCCTTACAATACCGTAAGCTGGTGAACGAATGGCACTAAGCTTTTTTCTTCTCTGGAAATATCACGCTTAAAAGAATACTGATTGTCAAGATTCCGATGATGACGCCTAAAGAAGAAAGCGTCCCAAAACCCCATTCCTCTAACTTCGAATGTGCCAGCATTTTCATTCCCACGAAGCTCAATAACACGCCCAAGCCCATGGGTAAGAAGCGGAACAAGCCCATCAAACTAGACAGGAAAAAGAAGAGCGAACGGAGTCCCATCACGGCAAACACGTTCGAGAAGAAGACGATATAAGGATCCTTCGAAATCGAGAAAATCGCCGGAATAGAATCCACTGCGAATAGAATATCAGTAAAGGCGATCACTACGACGATGACAAAAATAGGGGTAATAAACAGCTTACCTGTGTTCTTCATGCGAACAAAAAAGTGGCCGATCACATTTCGTTTATAGACATTGAAATACTTCGAAAGTAACTTCACAATCGGATGATCGGCGGAATTAATTTCCTCTTCTTCGTGCTTCGAAAACAAAATCTTTACCCCTGTATATACTAAGAATGCCCCAAAAACATAGATAATCCAGTCGAATTTCTGCAATAAGGCTGCCCCTAGGAAGATGAAAATCAGGCGTAAAATGATAGCGCCTAATATCCCCCAAACCAGTATCTTTTTATAGTATCTTTTTTGAACCCCAAACGAATTAAAAATCAGAATGAATACAAATACATTATCCGCCGATAAGGAATACTCCACTAAATAGCCGGTGATAAACTCCAAGGAAAGGTTATTCTGAAAAATAGCTAAGGCTTCTTGGTAGGATCCGGTCCCTAAGTCAATATGGGAAGCATAGGCCTGCTGCACCGCCTTCAGGCTGGCCATATCGGAAATCCCGTGCACCATCGCGCCGTTATATCCCAAGAAAATATAGAAAGAAATCGCTAATAAAACCCACATTCCCGTCCAGAAACCCGCTTCTTTAAAAGTCACTTCTGCGGCCGTATCCTTCTTAAATACACCCAGGTCAATTAACATGACCGCCATCACACCTACCGAAAAAAGAAGAAAAAATAGAGTTTCGCTCATAAATAATTAATTTTACGCCTTCGCGGCACAAAGGTCGCAAAAATAGCTCACAAATAATATGTACGAAGGTAAAAAGGTCATCGTCGTTATGCCCGCTTACAAGGCAGCGCTAACCCTGGAAAAAACATACCACGAAATCCCACATGATTGGGTGGACGAGGTGATTTTGGTCGATGATCATAGCCCGGATAATACCGTGGAAGTGGCGAAAGCGGTAGGGATAAAACACGTGATTCGTCATGATAAAAACCTAGGTTATGGGGGAAATCAGAAGACCTGTTATACGAAGGCTTTAGAGCTGGGTGGTGACATCGTTATCATGTTGCACCCGGATTACCAGTATACGCCGATGTTATTAAAAGCAATGATTTCGATCATCGGGAATGGTTTGTATCCGGTCGTATTTGCCTCCCGTATTTTAGGGAAAGGGGCATTAAAAGGCGGCATGCCGATGTACAAATACATCGCAAATCGTTTGTTGACCTTGTTTCAAAATATCTTAATAGACCAAAAGCTTTCCGAATACCATACCGGTTACCGGGCGTTTTCTCGCGAAGCCTTAGAAGCGGTGAATTTCACGAAATGCGACGATGATTTCATTTTCGATAACCAAATGGTTTTGCAATTATTCTGGAAAGGTTTCGAAGTGGGCGAGGTGACTTGCCCGACGAAGTATTTTGACGAGGCCTCTTCGATCAATTTCCAACGCAGCTCCATCTATGGGCTGGGCGTTTTATGGTATTCAGTCCGTTACCGCCTCGCGAAGTGGGGATGGAAATGGGATTTAATGAACTAAAAAAAGCCTCAGACCGTAAAATCTGAGGCTTTTTTATGTTGACTAGAAACGTATGCTCGCTCCTAGTAAGAAATTAAATCCAGCTTGTGGATAATAGAAGTTCTCTGTCGTCGTCGCTCCCGCATAACGATAGGAATAGGTATAACCATTCGAAGAATACATTTCATTCAATATATTATTCAACAATAGTGTAAAAGCTGGACCTTTTTTCAAAGTATATTTCAAACGAATATCTTGAGTAGTGTATGCCTTGATGGAACGCGCTTCATTCGACGTATTATCCAAATACTGTTTCCCTACATACTTGCTTAATAAACTCGCCTCGAAAGAACCCATCGTATAAGTCAAGTTATTTCCTGCGATAAGTGCTGGGGAAAAAGCAATATCCGTGTTTTGGTGATTCACGAAGGCTATATCATAGGTGTCATAATCAATGATTTCCTCCTTGAATTGACGGATACGGTTTTGGCTTAAAGTCACATTCCCATTCCAAAGAAAGCGCTTCGAAATCTGGTAATTTAGCGAAGCCTCTACTCCTAAACGATAACTCGATTCCACATTTGTCCTTATGGCATCCCCCGTCGAATTAACAGCTCCGGTCAAGACTAGCTGATCCTGGTAATTCATAAAATAACCATTTAACTGAAATCCGTATTTTAAGCCTGAGCGCTCATACCCAATCTCATAATCCTGTAAGTACTCCGGACGAGGTGCGGCAGACGCATTATCGACAAAATCTTGGCGACTAGGCTCTTTAGATCCAGCAGAAACCGAGGCATATACTTTCGATTGATCTGAAATTAGATGGGTTAGGCCAAATTTGGGGTTAAAAAATGAATAGGTATTATCGGAATCCAAAGGCAAAAACTTATCCGCAGTTCCTAACATGCGGTATCCAACCGTGCGGAATTGTACATCGACATACGCATTCCATACAGCCGATAAATTAATATTCCCCTTCGCAAACAAGTTTAAATCGGTTTTTTGAGATCGGCTCCGGTACCACTCCCTCCCTGGGAATGGATCCTGTAATACCCCAAAATGGCGCCCAACGTATCGGTTCCATGCACCACCGAAAGTGAACTTAATGTTTTGCGATCCAGTATAATTCAAGGCAAAAGTAGATCCATAAAAATCGTTATCTAACCATTTGCGGCGGATAACATCCACGCTTCTAAGCGAACTTGCAATGACATAATTATTCAGGTCAGCAGATGGTTTAAACTCTTCGAAATACCCGCGACCATACGTATAATGGGCATTTAGATCCAAGTTCCAAGCCTCCGACAAACGGTGATTCGTAATTAATTGCACATGATCTTGGGCATAATTATCCGTCTGATTATCATAGGTATAATAGTTATAGGTGCGACCACTTTTTAACAAATTATCCGCATCTGCTGCACTTAAATAGTTCCGATCGATATACTCTTGCATTGCCGTCTCCGAGCCATTGATCCGACTTTCCGGCGTTCCGTACCAGGATTGGTAGGTCTTTTCTTTTCCGGTGAAATAGTTAAAACGAGCAAAGCTTTTTGTCCCAAAATAACCCGCAGAAAAATAAGCTGAGAGTAAATTAGATGACGAACGATCGATAAAGCCATCAGAAGCAATACGAGACAAACGCCCATCTAGGGTAAATTTACCTCCTAATAAACCGGACCCTCCCTTGACCGTTGTTTTCAGTGTTCCAAAAGAACCTCCTGATACATTTACTTCGCCATAGGCCTTAGGCTCATAACTATTCGTCTGCATATTCACCGAACCCCCAAAAGCCCCAGCTCCATTTGTAGACGTTCCCACGCCGCGCTGAATTTGGACGGAATTCACGGAACTCGCAAAGTCCGGCATGTTCACCCAATAGGTGCCCTGCGACTCCGAATCATTCACCGGAATACCATTAATCGTCACATTCACGCGCGTCGCATCAGATCCCCTGATTCGGATTCCGGTATAACCTATACCCGCTCCAGCATCCGAAGTGGTAACGATTGAAGGAGTAAAATTCAATAACATAGGCATGTCTTGCCCTACATTACTTTTTCCTAAATCTGCAGCCGACACATTCGAATAGGCCATCGCCGAGTTTTCATCTGCCCGAGTGGCTCGAACCACGACTTCCTCTTGTAAGAAATTGGATTTTTTTAGCCCGATTTGGCTCGCCTGAGCTGCGGCTATTTCCGCTGGCTCATAACCCACAAATCGCACGACGAGGATGGACCCGGAAACAGCGGAGATTTTGAATTGCCCTTTGGCATCCG
>CAMDSI010000090.1 GCA_945906915.1 Spirosoma fluviale
GTGACGGATCAATTCCGCACACCTACCCTAGCTGAAGATTTAGCGATGGGCTGCTGGTTATTAGCCAAAGACGAGGTAGAAGGCATTTTCAATATCTCTGGATCCGATTTCTTAACGCCTTACGAAATGGCCGTGATGACAGCAGATTATTACGGATTAGATAAATCACTTTTACAAAAAGCCGATTCGTCCACCTTCACCCAAACTGCAAAGAGACCCGCCAAAACGGGTTTCATTCTAGATAAAGCAAAAAAGGTTTTAGGTTATTCACCTAAAACCTTTCAAGAGGGTATCGCCATCATGGCGCAGCAAGTAGCTGAGTTAATCTAATGCTTCTGGATCTTCCATCATGGTATCTTCCATCGGATTAACCACCGGAAGATCTAGCAAAACAGGAGTTTGTTTTAGCTTATCGAAGTCTTTATTGTCATCTAATAAGGTATTCCAAAGCAAATCTTTCAATTCCTGAATTCCTTCTTGAGTAATGGATGAAATCAATAAAACAGGGATATCCTGTGGTAAACTTTCGCGCATTTCCGCTTCCATTTCTGGAATTGACAAGTCCATTTTAGACACGACGATAACGCGACGCTTACCTAATAATTCCGGGTTATATTTTTCTAATTCTCCGGTCAAAATACGGTATTCCTCACCCCAATTTTCTGCTTCAGATGGAATCAAAAAACACAAAATCGAATTCCGTTCAATATGACGTAAGAATCTCAATCCCAAACCTTTACCCTCCGATGCACCTTCGATAATTCCCGGAATGTCGGCAACCACAAAGGACTTATCATCCCGGTATTCGACCACCCCTAATTGAGGCACTAAGGTAGTAAATGGATAATCTGCAATTTCAGGAGTAGCTGCTGAAAGTACTGATAAAAGTGTTGACTTTCCCGCATTCGGGAAACCCACTAAACCTACATCAGCTAATATTTTCAATTCCATCACTACCCATACATCTTGACCCTCTTCACCCGGCTGCGCATGGCGAGGGGATTGATTCGTCGAAGACTTGAAATTATGATTTCCTAAACCACCACGACCGCCGGGTAGCAATAAAATCTTTTGCCCTTCTTCTGTTACTTCGGCCAGAAAATCATCCGTCTCCGCATCTTTCACAATCGTTCCTAAAGGCACTTGAATGTAGACATCTTCCCCTTCTGCACCAGACCGACGTCCACCTTCGCCACCATTTCCACTATCAGCAATGATATGCTTCCGGTATTTCAAGTGAATTAAGGTCCAAAGCTGTGTAGAGCCCACTAAATAAACGTGACCACCTCGACCTCCATCTCCTCCATCTGGACCACCTTTAGGCACGTGTTTTTCCCTCCGAAAGTGGGATGAACCGCTTCCTCCTCGGCCGGAACGCAGATTGATTTTAACGTAGTCAATGAAGTTAGTTGTCATTCTATTTTATAATTATCCTTCGATAATGGTGATTATTTGAGAGAAAATTTCTTCAATTTCACCGATACCGTTAATTCCTGAGAATTTATGTTGTGCGGCATAGTGACCCGCCACTGGCGCTGTTTTTTCTCCGTATTCTTGTACGCGTTTGCGTATTAATTCTTCATTTTGATCATCTGGACGGCCTGAAGTCTTACCACGCTCTAATAATCGTTGAGTTAATTCTTCTTCGCTCACCTCTAGCGCAATCATGTGATTAATCGCTAATTGATGTCCTGATAATAAGTTGTCCAAAGCTTGCGCCTGTGCTTCTGTTCTAGGAAATCCATCAAAAATAAAGCCAGCCGCGTCCTTGTTCTCGTTCAATTTATTCTCAATCATTCCGATCACCACCGCATCAGGAACTAAAATTCCTTGATCCATTAATTTCTTCGCCTCTAAGCCTAAAGTCGTACCAGCAGAAATTTCCGCCCGTAATAAATCGCCCGTCGACAAGTGAATTAAACCATATTTAGCAATTAGCTTGGCGGACTGAGTACCTTTGCCTGCCCCTGGAGGCCCAAATAAAACTAGATTAAGCATATAAATGTGAGTTGCTATTTGAAAAATCAATTCGAACCACAAAGGTAATCAAATCGGAGGCAAAAGCGGGGATTTTCTACTATATTTGAAACAAAAAAACGAAATGCTTTCAACACAATTCGAAGAAATAATACAAAAGAGACGGTCTAATAGACGATATGACCCCGCCGTAAAAGTCGATGACGCCATCATTGAACGCAGCCTACAAAGATCCATTTTATCTCCGAATAGCAGCAATATGCAATTATGGGAGTTTTATTGGATCAAAAGTGAAACCGAAAAAAAAGCATTTCTTCCACTTTGTCTAGGTCAATCGGCAGCAAAAGACACCGGACACATCGTCGTTTTTGTTACGCGCCAAGACCTTTGGAAGCAAAGAGCAGCCTGGAACTTAAAACAAGTAAATGATTCAATTGAAGGGGAACCGACTAAAATGCAGAAAAGAGGTCTGCAATATTATGGCAAGCTAATCCCTCTATTATACCGTAACGATATCTTCGGTATTTCTACTTTCATCCGATGGAATATTTGTTTCTGGATGGGATTGCGTAAACCTATGATGCGTTTTAGAGGCAAAGCAGATCAACGGGTGATGGTTCATAAATCATGCGCCTTAGCTGCACAAACATTTATGCTTTCGATTTCGGCTGAAGGATTTCAATCTTGTCCAATGGAAGGTTTTGACGCGGTGCGGGTAAAAAAACACTTGAATTTACCCTCTGGCGCTGAAATCAATATGATTGTCTCGGTGGGAAAAGGAACAGAAGAGGGTGTTTGGGGACCTCGATTTAGAGTACCATACGAGGACGTAGTTCACGTTCGTTAGTTACAATCGACGTCTACGATCAATTGCACGCCCTTGAAAGCGGGCTTAGTGGATAGCGTATCTAGTTCTTCTCGAAGTGATTTTTTAAAGGACGCTAAAGCCACTCCTTTCTCTAGTTTGATGAGGATTTCCATGGCGTATTGATTTCTAATGCGCTCGATTAACGGCTTTTCGGGTCCTAATACGCGACCATTGCCAAATTTGGCCTTCAATAAAAGTCCTAAATCTTTCGCAGCCGTCTCTACATTGCGAGCCTCAAAATGACGCATCACAATCTTAATCAATCGAGTGAATGGAGGATAATGATATCCTTCTCGCTCGATCATTTCATCCGCATACAGCTGTTCGTAATTCCCGTCCAATATGTAGCCGAATAAGCGGTGATTCGGTTGGTTGGTTTGAATATATACTTGCCCCTGGACATCGCGTCTACCCGCGCGACCAGCTACTTGAGTAATCAACTGAAATCCGCGTTCATGAGCCCGGAAATCAGGGAAATTAATAATTTTATCGGCGTCAAAAATCGCTACGAGAGATAAACCCTCAAAATCAAGGCCCTTAGCGACCATTTGTGTTCCCACTAAAATATCTACCTGACCTTTTTGAATCTCCGTAATCAAGCTAGTAAATGCCGTCTTAGAACGTGTTGTATCTAAGTCCATGCGCGCAACGCGGGCATCAGGAAGATGTAATTGTAATTCTTCTTCTAACTTTTCTGTACCATAACCCATGGTTTTCATTTGAGCAGAACCACAAGCCCCACAACGGTGAATCAACGATTCGTGGTGACCACAATAATGGCAACGCAACTCCTGTTCGCGCGCGTGATAGGTCAGCGAAACATCACATTGATGACAGGTGGCTATCCAATCACAATCTTGGCATTGCAAATAGGGAGAGTAGCCACGTCGATTTTGAAACAAAAGGCTTTGCTTACCCTGCTTTAAATTATCCGCTAATACCTCGATTAAATCAACCGAAAATCCGCCTTTCATCAGCTTCATCCGATTCGCGTATTTTGTATCGATGAAATGCATCGCGGGTAATTGCGCTGCACCAAAACGCTCTTTCAAGACCACCAGTCCATATTTGTCTTGTTTGGCCTGGTAATAAGTTTCCATAGAAGGCGTCGCAGAACCTAATAAAACTTTTGCTTTTTGCTGGTGTGCTAGCATAATCGCCACATCCCGCGCATGGTAACGCGGAGCTGGATCAACCTGCTTAAAGGACGTCTCATGTTCCTCATCGATGATGATCAGTCCCAAATTCTTAAACGGCAAAAAGACCGAAGATCGCACGCCCACCACGAAAGGATATTTCCCCTCCACAATCGACTTCCACACTTCAACCCGCTCGTTATCCGAAAATTTAGAATGGTAGATGCCCACCTGCTCCCCAAAAATCCGCTTCAGACGCACCACAATCTGCGTCGTCAACGCAATCTCAGGCAATAAATACAATACCTGATCGCCATTTGCCAACGCTTCTTGTATCAGCTTGATATAAATCTCCGTCTTTCCTGAACCCGTGATTCCGTGCAATAAGACAACATCTTTCTCTTGAAATTGATTCAATATCGACTGATAAGCCTTTTCCTGTGGGGCATTTAGCGTAAAACTAGAAGGAACAAAATTTTCATCCGCTTCATCGAAGCGCGAAACAACGATATCGAAGATTTCAAAAACTTGGTTTTTTACCAAGGTTTGTAGGGAGCTTTCGGATAAACCTGCCTGGCTAAAACTATTTTTAGCTAAACCTTTTTGATTCGTTTCTGGACTTCGTAAAACAGGGATGAATTGCAAATAATGCAATAAAATGGCCATCTGCTTCGGCTTCTCCTCCAAGGATTGAATAAGATCCGTTAAGGTTAATTTAGCTTCAAAGGTGGCTACTAAACGAACCTTGCGTTGCACTTTGGGTGTGTAGCGATCTTTTAATTCATCAAAAATAATGACCGCATCCTTGCCTACTAAGGCCTTAATTAAATGATAAGGACTTTTGACTTCGGCGAATTTGGCAAGCTCATCATAAGTCAAAGCCCCTTTATCCCGAATCTCTACATAAATCGCCAGTTCTCTTTCTGTCAGTGTCTCCGGACTCGTGAATTCCGGATTTACTTGCACTTTTGACTGGCTCGAAATTTTCAAACCTGCCGGCAGAGCCACCTGAAATACCTCGCCCGGGTAGCACATATAATAATCTGCCACCCATTGAAAAAGGGCGATTTGGGACGCAGTCACTAATGGTGAATCATCTAAAATCTCTAACAAATATTTTGCTTGATATTGCTTAGGCGGCTGGTGATGTACCGTTACGATGACACCTGTAAGCACTTTTTTAGTTCCAAAGGGTACCACCACCCGCAATCCTGCCTGTACGAAGTCAGCCCATTCCCGAGGCACTCGGTACGTAAAATACCGAGGAATAGGAAGCGGGAGCAAAGCATCCACAAAAACCGTTTTTTCTTCCCCTATTTCCATTGCAAGGTTTGAATTAAATGAATGGCATCTTGCTTTAAATAGCGAATCACGGGCGCTAAAGAATCATTCTTCATCGCGGTATTTAAGTACACGGCCCCTCGCAAGAAATGGGTTGTAGAGTCTGTGGCAAAAAACTGAAATGGGGTAGCTACCTCTCCTTCTAATTCGATAATGGTTGCTTTAGAACCATCCATTCGTGTTAATACCGCATCTTCAATCCGATTCGCTTTCATTTGGTGTTTAGAGGCCAAAACATACGAATCCCGAATCATCTTATCAAGTCTTTTTCGATCTCCCTGAACCCGCTTATACGTTAGCTGTATAAAGGCATCCCAGCGAGGATAATAGATATACATCCAATGAGGTTCTGCGCGCGCAAACGTGTCCTTTTTTACTTCCGCAAAATGAGACAATTCAAAACTAAAGGGATGTCCCTTTTCTAAAGTTTGATAGGTATGAGATGGAATTTCCATCAGAGGAAAGCCTTTAGGTCGTGGCATAGCGGTATTTTCCTCCTCTGAAGCTGTTCCACAGGAAATTAAGGTCAATAAAAAACCTAGGAGGAAAAGACGCATGTTCGCTTATTTTAAACCGTAATACGCTAAGATAGGATTTTGTATGGATTCAAACACTTTTTCCCGTAAAACAGGCAAATCTTCCATCGTCAAACCCTTCGTCTCAAATGGTGGATGAATCTCCACATGCAATGTACCTGGCCGCATTAGCAACGACTTTTCATCCATAATATAGTGGTTATTATGAAAACTCATGGGTACAATAGGCACCTGTTGTTGAATCGCCATAATGAAAGCCCCATCCTTCAAAGGATTACCCATATAAGGCAATTGCTTAAAAACAATTCCTCCCTCCGGAAAAATGACAATACTCCGTCCTGATTGTAAAGCACGTATGGATCTACTTAAAGAACTTGCCCGGCTATTCTTATCATTTCGGTCTACCAAAATATTTAAACGCGCATAGAGATAGCCAAATAAGGGAATCTTCTTCATGGCATTCTTCCCTACAAAAGAGAAATAGTTGCGAATGACCACAACAACTACCGCAATATCCATATACGAAAAATGATTCGAACAGAAAACGTACGTCTGATTAGGATCTAGTTTAACATGATGTGTGATCTTCACTCGTATCCCCGAAAAAAGAAAAAAGAGTTGACCCCAGAGCCTGACAAGCCGATGAGCAACTCTTTTCCAAGATCGTCTCTGTAAAAACACAAAAATGACAGGATACAAAACTAAGAATACAATCACAAAACAGGATACTGCCCAGAAAGTGTATAGCCCCTTTAAACTAGATGAAAGCAAAGAATTTTTGTTTTTCATAATTTAAACAAGGCCACTAAATCTAGGATTTAGTCTACTATTCCTAATTGAACTGTATTTGTTTTCAAATCTTGATTCGCAGGAACCGATAAAGTCGTTACGAAGATATCGCCTTTAGCCAATAAATTATCTTGCTTTAATTTATCCACCATCGCTGCTACGGTTTTCTCTGCATTACCCATTCCCGGATCGTAGAAGAATACTCGTGCTCCCCATAATAAACCCATGGTCGACATCAATTCTTTATTCGAAGTAAAGACGAATAAATCAGCCTTCGGACGGTGTGCTGATAAACGGAAGGCCGTATAACCAGAGTTTGTAATACATAAAATCGCCTTTGCTTTCGAGTCACGTGCTAAACGACAAGCTCCTGCAATTAAGCGATCTTGCATAGGTACATTTTCAGACAATGACGTCCCTAATGAGTGATTCTTAAAGTAAATCGCTGCCTCATTACCTTGTACAATTTCAATCTCATTTTGCTGTTGTTCTACGACTTCGTGAATGTGAGCCATCGTCTCCACCGCTTTTATGGGATAAGCACCAGACGCAGATTCACCACTTAACATCGTCGCTGAAGCTCCTTGCAATACCGCGTTAGCTACGTCAGACGTTTCAGCACGTGTAGGAACTGGATTCGTAATCATCGACTCTAACATTTGAGTAGCAACGATGACCGGTTTCCCAGCAGCTGTACACTTCTGTACCATTACTTTTTGCAAGTAAGGCACTACCGCTCCATCCATTTCCACACCTAAATCACCACGAGCTACCATAATAGCATCAGTCGCAGCAATAATCTCATCTAAATTATCTATTGCCTCTGGCTTTTCAATTTTTGCGATGACACGCGTGTTCTTGCCGTAAGCTTTAATTTTCTCTTTAATATCCCAGATATCACTCGCTTTACGAACGAAAGAAAGTGCTATCCAATCCACCCCATGATCTAAACCAAAGTATAAATCTGCCTCATCCTTAGGCGTTAAGCAAGGCAAAGACACTTTCGTTCCTGGCAAGTTAATTCCTTTCTTAGACTTCAAAATACCGCCGTAGATTACCTGTGTAACTACTTCTTTCTTCACTTTATCAACTGAAAGTACTTTTACTTCTAAATTACCATCGTCCATCAAAATGCGCTCACCCGGATTTACATCTAAATACATCGACGTATAAGTAGTACCTACTTTTTCTGATGTACCTAGTAGGTTTTCATCCATCGCAAAGATTAGCTGTTGTCCCGCTACTAAAGGGACTCCATTATTCTCCACTAATTGCGTACGAATTTTCGGTCCTTGTAAATCTTGAAGAATAGTTAAATTCAAGCCCATCTCTTCTGAGATGGAACGAATCAATTTTAAACGCTCTAAATGATCCTCAT
>CAMDSI010000091.1 GCA_945906915.1 Spirosoma fluviale
ATTTTCTCTGGTTTTAATGCGCGCCACCGGAATTCTTAATGGTTCTGCATCGTTTGTTTTTATTTGAATTTCGTCTTCCGTCTCTGAAATGACAGATCCTGACACTTCTTGCCCATCTGTTAAAACAAAATTAGTACTACCATATCCAGGAGCGATACGCGCACTTGGCTCTATTAAAGCTTGTAAAAGTTGCTCTCTAGTTAATCGTGACGCCACACCTTTTAAGTTTGGACCTACCGTAGCTCCTTCACCACCTACATTGTGACAACGAACGCATTGAATGGTGGAATTATAATTAAAGTTATTTCTACCATCCGTGAGGGAGCCTCCGTACAAGGCTTCTTTAAACTCATCTGTTAAAGTTCCTTTTACTTTTAGTGCATCCAGTTTAGCGACTAATTTTTCTTCATTTGTTGCTTCCACAGCTTCCATTAAATCTAATTTCACTCCCACGGGAAGCTTATTGTCCACCATTCTTTGGATTAAATCAGCAAGAATAGCGGAGGTGTTAGCAGCTTTCATTTTTGCCATACTTTGAAGTAGTAATTGCTGCTCGATAAGCGTTCCTTTCTCAAAAATAGGTTTAGTAATGGCGGGTAATTCGTTTGATGTCAATTCAATTTTATTTAAGTGACTCAAAGCCGCAGCACGTACAATTTTGCTTGTATCTGAGATACCTTTCTCTAGGACATAGGCTAATTTAGAGGTATTTAAATCTGCTAATGAATTAATTAAGGCCGCTTTTACTTTTGATTTGTTGTGTTTTGTTAATAATTCGATTTGAGAATCCGTAAACTCTTTCAATTGTAAATCAGCAATTAATTTAGCCGTAGCAATTAACACGTCCGGATTTTCTGATGCTAAAAAAGCGGGTATTTTAGGTTGAATTCTGGCTACAACATCGGCAGGGTTTCTATCCAATGCTCCTCTATGGCGACCATCCACGCGATCCATGACGGATGGATTTGCCCACGAACCTAAGGTGGCAATCGCTTCCGCTCTCACATCTTCTGAAATTCCTGTTCTTTCAGAATAGGCAATTAATAAATCAATTTCTTTTGCCGTTCCCACGCGTAAACAAGCATTAATTGCCCGACGAATGATTACCTCATCCTTTAAGCGTGTATCTGCTAAAGTCGCGGCTAAGGCAGGTAATGCCGCAGGAATAGATTCGTCATCATTAATAGCTCTAGCTGCTTCAGCTACGATATATTCATCTGAATCAGCTAAGAAAACCTGAATTCCAGGATGAGCTAAACGTCGCAGCACAAGCACAGCTGCAATGCGCAAAGAACGATTGGGCGAATTTTTTAAAGCTAATAAGGGTTCTGCTTTACCTATTCTGCTCAAAGCTAAAACAGCCGCGTGACGGATATATAGATCTTTGTCCCCATTTTTTTCAATTTGATTCAATAAGCCAGGGATAGCTTTTTCAGACTGAACGCGTCCTACTGCCTGAGCCGCAAAGAAGGCCACTCGCGGATTAGCCGAAGCTAAAAGTGGAATCATTTGAGCTTCAGCGCCAGAAGCCTTTAGATCGCCTAAGGCCTTTAGCGATTGTGCCACGATTTCCTCATCCGAATCGATTAGCAATGCTTGAATAGCTGATGCGGCCTTTATTTGGCCTAATCCCCAAATTCCATGAACCCGGGCTAGTTGATTATCTTTTTGCTGAGCCGCTTTTACGAAAATTTCTGTCGCTTTTCTCTCCGCTAATTCATATTGCGCTTTTAAACGAATGCGTTGATCAGCATAGAACAATAGCTCATATAATTGAGTCAAACTTTGCTTCGAATAATCCTGTTGTATGTATTTCTTCGTTTGCTCCCGTTCTGACTTTAAGTCATTTTCTTTATCCTCCACATCGATCTTCCAAATACGACCATAGTTCTTCGTATCCCAACCAAAAATCCAATCTGAGGCATATAAAGCGCCTTCAGGCCCAAAACGTATACCGGTTGGAAGAATCCCTTTGATGACATCCTCCTCTGAATTAAAATCAAACGATGCACCTTTGGGTTTTAAATCAAATGACCAAATGTGGGAATTATTGGTATTCCCCACAAACTCGACCAAGAAGAATTTATTAGTCCAGCGCTTTCCTAATGCAGTTCCAGGATTCCAAAGCATCCCCGTAGGGCCATTATGGAAATTGCGAATAGGCGGAATAATATAGGCCGCCTGACCCTCCCAATGTGGAATAGATAGCTTTTCATCCATCCAAACTTTGTAGGAATTATTGCGCGGATCTGTATACTTACCATATTGCCAGTTCGAGCGCCATCCAGCATCCGAACCCTCCACTACGTGCACTAATCGCTCACTTTCTCCGGGATGATCGCCATCATTATCGGAGCTGATAAGATTACCAAAATTATCAAACACGAATTCGTGCGTATTTCGCAAACCACTAGCATAGACCTCAAATTCCGAACCATCTGGATTAGATCTTACGATAACACCCGAGTTAGGGTGTTTATATTGTCTCCCGTCTTTCGCCGTGATATTAGCCCCAATATCCCCTATTTGCCAGTAAATTTTACCATCCGGTCCTTCCGTTACTCCTGACATTCCATGTCCACCAAAACCAATATGAACCGCATATCCTGTCGAGATGGATTGTGGATCTTTCCACTGACCATTAGCATGCTTTAAACGCATTAAATCTGGTCCAATAGCTACGAATGCATCTTTTTTACGAACTAATAAGCCCCCAGCCACGTCGGTAACTTCTTTATTAAATCCATTAAATACGCGTGTAGATTTATCGGCATATCCATCGCCATTCACATCTTCTACTTTATAGATTTCTTCCTTCTCCACCTTTAAATCTAACCAATCATGGGATCCATCCCCATTCATATCTGGCAACCAGGTATTTTTTGCACTATTTTCTGGCGCAAAGTTTCGTCGTAAAAAAGCTCTTCTATCTTCAACGGTTTGAAATCCGATAGATTCCGTCATCCAATCACGGTGTCCTCTAATATCAAATTCAGATGCCTTGTTCCGGTTCGTGCTATTGACAAAAATCGCACCATTATCATCCACAGCGATAGCTACTGGATCCTGCAGAAGAGAATCAGATGCCCATAAATCAATTTTTAGACCAGGAATGATCTTGATTGGCTGTTTGTCTTTTACAGCTTTTGCAGTCTCCAAAACCTTAGTTTGATCAACTAAAATAATTTTATAGGTATCATCTTTGCTTTGCTTTGAGCAAGCTGCGATACTAAGAATGACACTAGAATAGAGAATTATTTTTTTCATATGGTGTATTAATTTTCTTCATCCATCATACTGCGACGTTGTTTAGCCGCTTGTTTGGTAGTTTTGAAACGGTAGTTAAAGGTCAAATTAACGGATCTTAAACGTCCTTGCGATTCACCACGGGTAAAGAATCCTGATCCATCTCGAGGTTCTAAAAACCGTGATTCGTAGCGATTAATTCTGGAGTTAAAGATATCTAAAATACTTAAAGTTAGCGTACCATTTCCTTTAATTATGTCTTTTGAAGCAGATAAATCTACCCAAGCCATATATCCACGGCTACCCTGCGGAGTAAGTTGTGGGGCTTCATAATTAGCTCTTATTTGGAAATCAGTGAGTCCGATTTTAATGCGAGAGCTATGTCGAACAAACCAGGAATAGGTATCACTTTTAAAGGCTGCATTGATATTTGAAGCATCTGCAATGGCCCTAAAGGCATTAAAACTGAGGTCAGCCTTGTAGGATTTGGTAAAATTCCATGAACTTGCCATTTCGATACCCATTGATTGTTGATCGGATATATTTGCGGGTAAAGTCCTTGAAAATCCCAAGCTATCTACTGTTCGTATACGTTCAATTTTTCCTGATGTTTGGCGATAATAAATCGAAGAACTGATACTTCCTTTTTCGAAATATTTTAAATGCCCTAGGTCAAAAGAATTAGTGAATTCTGGATTCAAATTTGGATTACCTGAGAAGAAATTTCGGTTATCTGATAGTGTGACAAAAGGAGATAAATCATTATAGGTAGGACGTCTCACCCGCCTAGAATAGCTCAATTGAAAAGAATTGTTAGGTGTGATGGTATAGGTAAAATGTGCGCTTGGAAACAAATTCGCATAGTTTCTAGGGTTTTTCTCCTTGGTCAGCTGCAGTTCAGTTTGTATATCTGTCGTCTCCGCTCTTAGCCCAAATTGATAAGAGAATTTCTGCATTTTACTTCCAAAAATAAAATAGGCAGCCGAGATATTTTCCTTATAATTAAATATATTTCGAAGGTTAGGCAGGATGGTAAATTCCCCATTTGCTTGTTTTTCTGTTACGATGTAATCATTAATCATATCACGAAAACTTGTCCGTAGTCCCATTTCTATCTTCGCATCTTTACCTATCGGATTTACATAATCTGCTTGTAAGATCCATTGGCGCTCAAACTCGTCATTTAAGGCTTTTTGCACCTTATTTAGCTCATTTATAGCTGTTCCGTCAGGTTTTTTTCCATTTTGGGTATATAATTGATCAGAACGTTCCCAATAGTCTAAATAGCGCAAATCAGCTGTAAATTCCTGCCCTTTTTTCGCAAAATTTTTCTTAAAAGTTAAGGCATACTCTCCATTAGGTTCTGCCTCCTTCTCGTCTTGTTGTCGATAGGTATCACTATAGAGATTAGATAAATTACCGCGGTAGTCTAGGTAGTAAAAGTCGGTGATACGTCGCACATCAGTACGTCGGTAGATATAGGAAGCCGTTAAAATGGTTTTATCATTGAAGAAATAATCAGCTCCACCGCGTACATTATTGACTAAACCGGTAACATTATTGGAGGAACGTTGTTCTAAGAAATTAGTTTGTTTTCCAGTGTAGACCTCTTGGTAAATAGTGTTTCTACCTGGTGTCCGGCGATAGAATACCCCATAATTGACAAAGAAATTGAATTTGTTCTTTCGGTAATTGACGATGGCCGTACCCCCAAAATTCTCGGGATATCCGGTCGTTGTTTCGATCGCCCCATTAAATCCTTGGTTTTGGTTTTTCTTTAATACGATATTGATTATACCGGCCATTCCCTCTGCCTCATAGCGAGCGGATGGATTCGTAATGATTTCTACTTTATCGATCAAATTTCCTTGCAAAGATTGTAAACCCGACGATCCATTTATGCCCGCTAAAGTAGACGGTTTTCCATCGATCAAAATACGGACGTTATCACTTCCACGCAGTTTAATCGCTCCTTCTGGGTCTACTTGTATCGAAGGTAGATTACCCAAAATCTCAGCAGCTGTCGCTCCTTTATTTGCTAAATCTGTTCCTACATTAAATATTCGCTTATCTAAGTTTAGTTCCATCGAGGCTTTTTGGCCCTTAACGACTACCTCATTTAAGGTCTGATTACTTTCTTTAACGGAAATTGTCCCTAAATTAACGGAGGACATAAATGACTGATTAGCCATTTTAAGAGGCTCATAACCAATGCTTTCGATCAACAAATCATAAACACCCGGAGCTATTTCTACGCTAAATTTACCCTTATCATTCCCAATCGTTCCGGTCACAAGCGCCGCACCTTTAAACAGGCGAATGCTCGAAAAAGGAACGTTGACCTCCCCTTGAATTTTAACTTTATTTTGGGCAATTAAGCTGAATGAACACAATAGAAGTAGTATCGGAAGGAGCCGAAAAATTTTCATATACTAGGTTTAGAATTATCTTGTAAGATAGAAAGACAATTTTATATAGTTTATACCCTCCTGACCCGATTTATTCTTATTTTTAGATTCTCAACACTAAACTATGAAAAAATTATTCCCTCTGATTTTACTTTTATTAACACACCTCACGCATGCGAAACCTTACGAGGCTCAAGCTAAGCGGGTGACTATTCACCGCGATCAATGGGGAATTCCTCATATATATGGTAAAACGGATGCAGATGCAGTTTTTGGGCTTATGTATGCGCAGTGCGAGGATGATTTTGCGCGTGTGGAGTTGAATTACATCGAAAAACTAGGTCGAATGTCAGAGGTGAAGGGAGAAAAAGAGCTCGCTTTTGATCTGTATATTAAACTATTAATAGATGAGACGGAGGCCAAAGAAGAATACAAGACGAGTCCTCTTTGGCTGAAAAAACTCCTACATGCCTATGCGGATGGGATTAATTATTACTTACTGAAACATCCCGAGGTTAAACCTCGCCTTATCACGCATTTTGAGCCATGGTTTCCCCTTTTATGGACAGATGGATCCATCGGTGCTATTTCTACGGGGGACGTGACAGAACAAGAAACTGCACTTTTTTATGGTTTAACTAAGCAAGTGGCCAGTGTGAAGTACCAAAATCCTGATGAAAAATTAACTGGATCCAATGGTTTTGCTGTAGGTCCGTCCCTTTCCACTTCTGGTCATTCGCTTTTTTACATAAATCCCCACGTGACTTTCTATTTTAGACCGGAAGTGCACGTGGTTAGTGAAGAGGGTTTATCAGTCTACGGTGCGGTAACCTGGGGCCAATTCTTTATCTATCAAGGTTTTAATCCCTATAATGGTTGGATGCATACCTCATCTGAGGTAGATGTGGCCGATGCCTATGTGGAAACCACTAGGGATAATCAAGGTACGATGGAATACCTATTGGATGGGAAATGGATTCCATTTAAAACGAAATGGATTACGCTGGGCTCCAGAAAAATCAAAACTTATTTTAATCATCGGGGCCCTATTTTAGCTGTTAGAAATGGCCATTGGATTTCTGTTCGTTCCTATAATCGGGCAAGAAAGAGTTTAATCCAAAGTTGGTTACGTACAAAGACAACCGGTTTTGATTCTTTTAAGCAAGTAATGGAGATGCGGGCTAATACTTCGAACAATACTGTTTATGCGGATAACAAGGGAAATATAGCCTATTGGCATGGCAATTATGTGCCTCGCAGAGAAGGGGCGCAGGATTGGGGTGTTCCCCAGGACGGATCATCCTCTAAAAACGATTGGCATGGACTCCATAAATTGGATGAAATAGTGCATAGCTATAATCCGGCTTCGGGTTGGATTCAGAACTGCAATTCTACTCCTTTTACCGTTTCAGGCGTATCAAGTCCTAAACGATCTGATTATCCGGTCTATATGGCACCAGATGGCGAGAATTTCCGTGATCGTAACGCGGTTCGCTTGTTCTCCCAAACGGGTAAATTAGATTTGGCTGGATTAATAGGACTTGGATATGATCGCCGATTGATGGCCTTTGAGGTATTATTACCACCACTTGTAGAGGCAGCAGGAAAAGAAGCTGATTTGCAGGAAGTGGCTCAGATATTGAAAGATTGGGATTTTAATGCATCCACGACGTCTATTGCCCAAACAATAGCGATACGCTGGGGACTGAAAATTATGCCTAAAATACCTAAGGCCATGCAATTTGGTGGTGAAACGGATGTGGTTCAGAATATCGAACAATACGCTGAATCTGGATCTAAAGTAGAAATGCTACAAGCATTGAGGGATGTGATGGCAGATCTAAAAAAGGATTTTGGCACCTGGCGAGTTTCGTGGGGTGAATTAAATCGTTTTCAACGCGTTTCGAATGGTGAGGTCTTGCAAATGGACGATGATAAACCGAGCATTCCTGTTCCTTTTAGCTCTTCCGCCTGGGGACAGCTTCCCTCCTATACAAGTCGTTCGATTCAAGGGTCGAAAAAGTGGTATGGGGTGAATGGCAATAGCTTTATTGCAGCGGTGGAATTTGGACCTAAAATTAAAGCCTATTCGCTTTTAGCTGGAGGCCAAAGTGGTGATCCTACCTCCCCTCATTTTTTTGATCAAGGCCAAATGTACTCAGAGGGAAAATTCAAGGATATTTATTTTTACAAAAGTGATGTAATGAAGCATGTTGTCTCTTCTTATCATCCTTAAAATTTTGTATATTTAGAGACAAACAACCAAAAATGCCTAATCAAATACAAGCCGGATTCGAGTTTGAAGCCATATTTCAAGAGGCTGCGATTGGCA
>CAMDSI010000092.1 GCA_945906915.1 Spirosoma fluviale
AAACTATTGGAAGCTAACACGAAAGATTTAATGAAGAGCTTTTCTCAGAAGAAAATCAAAGTGGGTGATAACATTGACAAGGACACATTAGAAGGCGCTAACGGCGTTCCATTCTGGAGATTAATGAAGGAATTAACGCTTTTAGGATACTATACTTCCGAAAAAGGAGCTCAAGCGTCCTTTATTTACGAGCCAACTCCTGGTAAGTATGAGTTGATTACGGATATGAAGCCGACTCAAAAATCTTTCATGTATTAATCTGATAAATTAGAAGACAATGAATCTGAATATAGATGCTATTAAAGGCCAAACATTTGACGCAATCGTCATCGGATCAGGTATTTCCGGAGGTTGGGCTGCAAAAGAATTAACAGAAAAAGGCTTAAAAGTAGCCGTTTTAGAGCGTGGTCGCGAGATCAAGCATATCGAGGGTTATGAAACTGCGATGAAAAACCCATGGGAATTCAATCACCGTGGTCGTCCTACTAACATGGCGGCTGAAGAGTATTGGGCTAACATGCGAACTGGTTATACAGCGAACGAGGAAACTCGTCACATGTTTGAGAATGATTCCCAAAACCCCTACATCGAGAAAAAAGGTGGTTTTGACTGGATCCGTGCTTACCACACAGGTGGTAAATCTTTATTATGGGGTCGCCAAACGTATCGTTGGAACCGCGAGGATTTCTTAGCGAACGAAAAAGAGGGAATCGGTACTCCTTGGGCGATTAAATACGATGATTTAGCTCCTTGGTACTCTTACGTAGAGAAGTTTGCAGGTATCTCAGGTCAGGCCGAAGGCTTAGACGTGTTACCAGATTCTGATTTCTTACCAGCGATGCAGATGACTGCTCCGGAGGTTCACTTTAAGAATGCCGTGAATAAGAAATTAGGCCGTCCCGTAACGGTGGGTCGTGTGGCTCACTTAACTCAGCCTACGAAACAACAATTAGACTTAGGTCGTTCGTCTTGTAACTACCGTAATAAGTGTAGCCGCGGCTGTCCTTACGGTGCCTACTTCTCCTCTTTATCAGCGACTTTACCTGCAGCGATGCGCACAAATCGTTTAACAATGATTCACAATGCGATTGTTGCGGAGATCATTTACGATGAGGCTACGCAAAAAGCAAAAGGTGTTCGCGTGATTGATCAAAATACGAAAGAGTCTAAAGAATATTTCGCAAAAATCATCTTCGTTAACGCGGGTGCTATCGGATCTACTTCCATCTTAATGAACTCGAAGTCTGCTCGTTACCAAACTGGTTTAGGAAACGATTCAGATCAATTAGGCCGAAATGTGATGGACCACCACTTAGGTGCGGGTGCAAGTGCAACGGTAGAAGGTTTTGAGAAAGATTACATGTTCGGAAATCGTCCGAATGCTTTATATATTCCTCGTTTCTCAAACTGGGGCAAAGACAAGCGTGCTTATTCACGCGGTTTCGGATACCAAGGTGGCGGAAGTCGCGAAGGTTGGGGCCGTGGCGTGGGAGCCGATGGCTTTGGAGCTGAGTTCAAAGAGAGCTTAACACACCCTGGACAATGGACCGTTGGTTTTGGAGGTTTTGGAGAAATTCTTCCAAATCCAGAGAACCGCTTCGTTCTAAGCGACAAGAAAGATAAGTGGGGCTTACCTGTATTAGAATTCTCTGCTGAGTTTGGCCAAAACGAATTACAAATGCGCGAGGACATGATGAACGAGGCAGCGACTATGTTAGAAGCAGCTGGTTTCAAAAACATCAACGCCTACAACAAGCAAGGTACGCACATCGGTTTAGGTATTCACGAAATGGGTACGGCTCGTATGGGTACGTCCGTGAAGAACTCAATCGTTAACAAGCATAACCAAGTTCACGAGGTTAAAAACGTGTTCATGACGGATGGTGCGGTGATGGCGTCTGCTTCTTGTGTGAATCCTTCCTTAACTTACATGGCGATGACAGCTCGTGCAGCTGACTTTGCGGTGAGTGAGTTGAAGAAGAGGAATTTATAGTTCGCTTCGCGAACAGTAGACAGTAATCAGTGGCCAGTAGTCAGTGAAATTAAATGGGTGGCAGTTTCTGTCGCCCATTTTTATTATATGGGTTTGCGAAGGCTGAGTGTGCTTTTGTATGAAAATAAGCTCAAAGTACTAAAGTCGATTTTGAGGTATTGACAGAATGTGTCAAGATTATAAATTAGAGAGTATAGAGAGGAAATTTTCCCTTCAGACTCATTCCCTCCGGACTTCGAACTCATTTCCCTGCGGACTCATTTACTCCGGACTACTTCCCTTCGGACTCATTTACCATTCACCACTTACCATTCACCGTCCCCATCTCTACTCTATACTCTCCTATCTATACTCTACAAAATCGCTCGCATAATAAAATACAACACCGACGGACACAGCAAGCATCCCAAGCCAGTATAGAACGTAGCGGTCATTGCTCCATAAGGCACTAATTTAGGATCTGTAGCAGCAAGACCAGCAGCAGTGCCGCTGGTGGTTCCCATGAGTCCGCCAAAAATCATCGCCGATTGTGGCGTCTTCAAACCGATGTAGGGTGCGATTAAAGGGGTTCCGATAGTTACCAAAATAGATTTTACTACGCCAGCAGCGATGCTGATGGCGATGATATCCGAACTCGCTCCTAAAGCAGTTCCAGTCACAGGCCCTACTACGAAAGTGCAAGCGCCGGCACCGATGGTGGTGAGGCTTTCAGCATCTGTGATTCCTAAGGCATAGGCAATAATGACACCCGATAAAAAGGAGATGATGACCCCTAAGAATAGGGACAAAATTCCGACAGGACCGGTTTTTTTGATGATGGCGAAGCTGGCGCCCATGGCGGTAGAGACGATGGCGAAGTCGCGGAACATGGGGCCTCCCATCAATTCAAAACCGGAGAAACCGGGAAGGTCGGCGATGCCTTTTTTGCCCAGGGTTTCAAGGCCAGCGAAATAGGCTAAGACCAAACCCATGAAGATGGAGATGGCGGAGCCTGGGATTTTGTT
Source organism: Spirosoma fluviale (assembly GCA_945906915.1). Lineage (GTDB taxonomy): Bacteria > Bacteroidota > Bacteroidia > Cytophagales > Spirosomataceae > Aquirufa > Aquirufa fluvialis_D. The sequence goes on from CAMDSI010000092.1 coordinate 2,998, forward strand.
GCGGGTGAAGGTTTTGGAGATCCACTCGGAAAAATACATAATGACGCCGGTAACTAGAAATGCGAAGACTAGGCCGTTTTTGTCGAGGAAGGTGATGATGTATTCCATTAGTCTTTGGGCGCTAGTTTAGATAAAAGGGGCATTAAGGCGAGGCAGGCGATGACGGGGATGATGCCTGCCAAAAGTGCGAGCACGCCGTTAGAGAAGGCGACGCGGACATTTTGGACAGAGGACATGGCCACGATGATGGGGATGTACATTTTGGACCAAAAGTGGACGCCTTCACCCATTTCAAGGTGGAAGAGGCCGCGTTTTTCGAGCTCATTTTGGGATAAAATAAGGAAAAGCATCGCAAATCCGACACCTCCTACGTTTGCTTGGATGCCCAAGAAACGACCGAGGGTTTCCCCCAGGATTTGGCCTGCAACGAAACAGGCGGCTAATAAGGCAACTCCGCGTAATAGCATATTAGTTTTTGATTAGGTTAACAACATCTTTTTTCGTGACTTTTCCCATCGCGTTTCGAGGCAATTCTGCCAAACGGTGGTAAGCCCGAGGTGTTTTATAAGCCGGCATTTGTTCACGCATCCAGGCGTTCAAAGCTTTCGTGTCGAAGTCATCTTTGCAGACGATGGCGGCGCTTACGAGCTCGCCCCATTCGTCATTTTCGACTCCCACGACGCAGCAATCGTCGATTCCAGGGTAGGTTCGGAGGACTTCTTCGATTTCCAAAGCGGAAATTTTGTAGCCTCCTGATTTGATGATGTCGACGGAGTTTCGGCCCAAAATTCGGTAGCCTCCCAGCTCATCCATCGTCGCGATGTCGCCGGTTTTGAAAAAACCATCGGGTGTAAATGACTCCGCCGTGGACTCCGGTTTTTGCCAGTATTCAGAAAAGACATTAGCGCCTTTGACCTGAATCTCCCCTATTTCTGTACCCGAAATTACGTTATCCTCCTCATCTGCTAAACGCACTTGAACGCCCGGCAGCGGATATCCCACGTGACCCGGAACGCGCGGACCGTCGTAGGGATTACTCAGGGCCATCCCGATTTCGGTCATGCCATAACGCTCCAAAAGGCTATGTTCACTAATCGTCTTCCAGCGTTCCATCACAGAAACGGGCAGCGCGGCAGAACCCGAGATCATGAGTCTGAATTTGGATAGGATGCGGGTCATCTCTTTTTGGTCCACCTCAGACAACGATTCCCAATGCGTAATCAACTTATAATAGATGGTAGGAACGGCCATAAAGACGTTCAACTGACCTTTTTTGAAAATATCAAACAGCGCTTCCGCCGAAAAACTAGGCAAAAACTGGCAGGTCGCCCCCGCCCAAAGCGAGCAAGAAACGATATTAATCACCCCGTGAATGTGGTGCAGCGGCAAAATACAGATCGAGTAATCCGCGGAACTCCAGCGCCAAGCATCGATCAGCGTCGAAATCTGCGCATTCAAATTCGCGTGGGTAGACACCACACCTTTAGGCAAATTCGTCGTGCCAGAGGTGTAAAGCATCATGGCGCGGCGGGAATTAGCAACAGTAGGCAGTAGCCAGTGGTCAGTAGCCAGTGGACTGTTAACAGTATCCAGTAAACAGTGGTCAGTGGTCAGTAAGCGTAATCCAAGTTCCTCGCACAAAGGCTTCAAAAGGTCTTCGAATTCCGGGGAAACGACCACGATGCTTGAGCCAGAATTCTCGATCGTATAGCGCAAAGAGGGTAACGGATAGGTTAGACAAAGCGGAACGGCCACGCCACCCGCACGCCAAATCCCCCATTGGACCCGAACATAATCAAAGCCAGGGTTCACCATGTAGGCAACTCGGGCTTCATTTAGGTCCGTATTTTTATCTAATAAGGTCGAAGCAAAGGCTTTTGAAGCGTCTAAAAGCTGTGAATAAGTATAATGATTACCGTCAGAAATAATGGCGGTCTTCTCCAGGTGCTTTTCAGCTTGGGCAAAAATGGAAATCATGTGGTTGAATAGGTTTCAGTAAATATAAGGAAATAAGTCGCGACTTTGTCGCTTAGTCGTCCTGCGGACTTAGTCAAAGGGTCATCGCTGCGCGATTTAGTCAAAGAGGAGATTAGAGAGTATAGAGCAGAGAGTATAGATAAAATTCCCTCCGGACTTATTCTCTCAGGACTCATTTACCATTCACCATCCTCATTTTGTGCTTTACTTCTTCATCAATTTCTTCTTAAAGAAATCAGCCGTCTCGCTCATCACTTTCAGACTGTTCGAGAATTTCAACCAGTGGTGGGTATCATCTACAATCACCAATGTTTCCACTGGTACTTTGCGTTTTAACAAGCGATTAATGATGTCCACACTTTGGTGAAAAGGAATGTCTCTGTCATCATCCGCGTGGATGAATAAGGTGGGAGATTTCCAGGTAGAAATAGCCGAAACCGGAGATGACAAATACGATAAATCTGTTGCCCATTCACCATCTGGAGCCCTATTTTGCTTGTCTAAACGCGGGTCATTAGTCCAGTCGTGCATCCCGTGAATATCCACTCCTGCTGCAAAAAGCTTTGAATCACGCGCTAATCCCAGCGCTGTTAAATAGCCACCATGGGACTCGCCAAACAGACCTATTTTCTTCGCTTCCACAAAGGATTGCTTACTTAGCCATTCGCCTGCCGCTTTCACATCTAGGTACTCATATGCCCCTAAGTTGCCAGACAATTTAGGGTATTGAAATTCATGGCCATAGCCCGTTCCGGAACGGTAATTAATGGATAGAACTACGAAGCCTGCGTTAGCCAAATACTGGTTCATCGCATACACATCCGAATAATAGTTCACATCGTGCCAGCCTAATAAAAGTTGCTGAGTGGGCCCGCCGTGTAAGTATAAAATGGCCGGTTTTTTAGACGTTCCGTTGCTGTTATCGTATAGTTGTCCTGAAATGCTCAGACCATCCAGCGATTTAATCGTCACTTGCTTGGGCTCGATGATGAGGTTTTCTGGGAATACGGACGAGATCAGATTTCCGGTTAGGGATTTCTTGGTTCCGCTTTTGGGAAGTAATAAAACCTGTGGGGCTTTTTGGAAAGTAGAACTGATATAGGCAATTTCTCCTTCGGTATTTAATGAAACCGCTGACCATTCGTTGCCTGCGCCATTAGTTAACACTTGCATGTCCGCCTTATCAATCGACACCTTTCCTAAGTGGCGGTGATCCTTGTCCACAGCCTCCGTTCCCATATTTCCATCAAATAAGAAATAGTTCCCATCCACACTTAAATTAGCATGTTCCACGGCAAAATTTCCCGGGGTTAGCAGAGTAGGAGAAGAAGAGGTTGATGTTCCAGAAGCCGTTGTTGTGATGGCATATAAATGAGGCCAGCCGTCGTGGTAAGAAAGGAAGTTCAGAGTTTGATCTTTGGGCCAAAAAAGTTTCACCTCACCCCCTGGATAAATCAGCGACCCTTTATTTGTTTTAGGTGCAGACCAAAGCGTCTTCGCACTATCCGCCGCCATATCAAACACCCGAATACTCCAAAAGCTTTTCTTCTTACTGGTCAACGAATCAATCGAACCGCCTAAAGCATTCGATCGAATAAACGCTAATTGCTTTCCACTAGGAGACCATCTCGGATTCGAATCTTTCGCAAATGACGGATCAATCCATTTAATCTGATTACTGCCTAAGGTCAGCACCCCTATAAATGAACGCTCATCGCGATTCACTTCAAAAGCTAATTTCTCTCCATCCGGCGACCATTGTAATTTAGACACCACACCCCGCGTTTTAAAAAGTCGGGTGGGCTCCTCAATATAGCCATCGCTTCCCGTCGTATCCAATTCCGCGAGCCAAGGCTGGCCATCGCGAATAACCGCCGCCGCATCCTTCGTAGGAGAAATAGCTGGCTCATCCCCTTCCGAAACGGGCATCACAGGGCCACCAGTAAAGGCCACCTGAAATACCTTGACATTTTGTGGCAATAAAGCCCCCGACGGATTCAACGGTCTTAGCTCATCCACCTCCGCGCTATGATCTCCACCTCTGACAAATAACACCCAATTCCCACTATCTGAAATTGAAACCGAGGTAATCTCCTGTCCATCATCCTGATCATAATCCGTTAATTTTCTGGCCTCAAAATCCGGCGCCTGCGCTACGTACACATTCCTTATCCCTTTCTCATTGATTACCCAAGCCAATTTATCCCCCTTCTTCGAACGACCTAAATCCGAAGGAAAAGGAAAAGACTTCACGGCTTCTAAGGTGAAGTTTTGGGCGAAGGCACTTGTCGTAAAGAGGAGGAGGAAGAGGAGTCGGGTCATAATTATATTTTAAATTTCTTGTCTATTTTGGTGCGTTAGGAACTATTTCGCCATTCGCTCCGGCAACTGGTTTTTGCGCAGTCGAATAATAATTGTTACCATTAGTATTATAAAACTGAATCTGACCTAATTGCGTTGTAGTTAGAGCGGACTTAATATAGATATTAGTTGGATTTCCAGCAGCCCCAGACATACCATATAGTACTCTTCCATATTGACTTAGACCTCCAACTATAAAATTTTGTTTTTTACCGTATAAGTTAACAAATGTAGAGGATGTCCCTGAAACCTTGCCATAAGTGTCTACAGCTGTAGTCGCATCCAACCCATTATAACCTACAATCGTTAATAATGTATTACTAGCATTTCCAGCAAATGTACCAGCGCTTGCAAACGTAAGACTGTGATTTGAATTTTGCAATGTAATGGTAGCGCTGTTAGATAAAAAAAGTGCCCCCATCGTTTCCGTAAAACCTCCATCATTTAAGTTACCTCCTGCAAAATATACCGCACTCGCATCAGGTATATTCGTACCAGTCCCTAACTGCAAGGTGCCGCCTGATATCGTCGTCGTTCCCACCCACGCATTAGTCGCACTTACCTTCAACACTCCCGTGCCAGCCTTCGTGAAATTCTTACCCGTTATCGCACTACTAAC
>CAMDSI010000093.1 GCA_945906915.1 Spirosoma fluviale
GTAACAAATGGGGTTTTTGTTGTAGCTGCTTTGTCAGAAGTATGGCGCTCTGAAAGAATCGATAAAAATGAAAAAATCATGTGGACTATCGCCTTCATTTTTATGGGGTTTTTAGGCACCATGGCAGGTATCGTTTATTTGTTGCTTGGTAGAAAAAGAGTTGTATAATTAGGATGAATCAATTTTTAAAAAAGTATCGAAAAGAAGTTATTGTGGGCGTTCTCGTTTTTCTATCCTTGGTTTTTAGAGATATAATCAAGCACCTATTAAGTTAAGTTCCATCGCGCATAAAAAATGAACGACTTTTACAAACAGCCAAAAGCTTTAGTCTGGATCGAATCCATTCTATTCCTTTTGGCTGGATTTTTTCTAGCGGTTTTGATCATTGAAAAAGGCTATGATCAACCGCTCTATTACTTAGCTTTCGTTTTATACGTTCCGATCAGCCAATTTTTGTATACCCCGTTGTTTACTTTAACAGGCGGCTATACGTATTATTCCCCTATGCTTTTAGGCTATATGGCGAACGAAAAACAGATCGATTTACATAGCGGCACGAGCTTTGATCATTTGTTCGTCTTGAGAAATTGTAAGCCCGGAATTGAATTGAGAAACAGACTTCTCGCTTATCATTTGGAAGGATTATTATACCTCATTTCTTTAATCGAAAACAAGCAGATTCCGGAATCTGTCACACTAGTGGGAACGTCCTATTTTTTCAATGACAGAACGCTTAAACGATTAGGGTTCCAAATAGAAAAGGCGTCCACATTTTATAGAGCTAATCTCTTTCTTAATTTCATCGACTTGTTTTGGATGTATTCGCTTTCGCGCGGCAAGGTTTCCATGCCTGCCTTATGGAAGGCTAAAAAAGCGCAAATTCAGGGGGCGGCGCTCGTAGCTCAGAAAGTGAATTTGGAAGTGTTATATGGTAAATTAAAAGAATAATTCCATTAACATTAACAATCGCCAACCCCGCTTTACTTTTTAATATACGCTAGCAAATCTGCCATCGCCTGCACACTTATGTTCGCCTCTAGCCCATTCGGCATGGCTGAAATGCGCAAGTCTTTTTTCGCCTTTATAGTTGATTTGGAGATGTTTTGAATAGTCCCTCCCATTAGTTTTAGCGCGATGGTTTGATCGTTCTCCGAAGTAATGATGCCGTTCAGTCGCGTGCCATTCTTTAATTCTACGTCCCACTGGCCATATTTGTCTGCTATGGAATTGTTTGGATTAATTATTTCAGTAATAATCGATAGCGCATTTCTACTCTTCAAAGTATTTAAGTTTGGACCAAAATCTACCCCATTCAATTTTTTAATTGCGTGACAAGAGGTACAATTTGCTTCAAAGACTTTCTGCCCCATCGCCACATCTCCTACCTTCTCCGCTGCTGGCAGGTAATTCTGCAAAATGGCCTTTCTATCTTCTGCAATCGCTAAGACCGAACGCGCTAAGCCCCGAATCCCCGTATCGTAATAATTCATGAGTCCCACAATTTGTGGCCAGGCTAAATCGGAGCGTTTGATATTATTTTTCTTTACCTCTTGGAGCAAGGTGGTCACTTGATTTTCATGCGCAAGTAAATACGCAATCCAGGCTTTTTTTACCGGTTCTGATAGCGAAGGATAATAGGTATTTATCTTTTGTAAATCGGCCTTAGCTAAGGTATTCGGCAAGGATTCGATGGCCCCTAATTGTAAGTGCATGGGGCTTTTTGAAGAGACATATTGGATTAATGTGGATTGCGTTTTTGCATCTCCACGTAAGGCCAACATCGACAAGGCATCTTGTTGAAATTGGGCATCTTTTGATTGGCTAAATCGCTGCTCAACTAGTGCGAATTGGGGTGCGTTTTTAGGAAGCTCTACCGATTTAAATAGTGACAAAATGGATGTACGAAGTTCAGGTTGTTTTGTCTGAATGAACGAAGTCAAAAGCGCCTCTTTTTGTTTTTCTTCTAGTGGGAAAGGAACGCTTGCTTCTTTGATGAGTGTCGCAACGCCATACCAAATAGCGGCTTGCCACCAGTCATTCGAAGGATTTTGGTCAATGGCCAATGACAAGAAAGCTGGATCCCCTTTCTTGACCAAGGTTGCTGCGAGGTAACTGAAAAAGGTGGATTTCCCCTTTGATGGACTTGTGCCTAAGGTCTGAATAGAAGATTTTAGCAATGCCTCTTCCGTATCTTGAGAGGCGGCAATGGCGGCAATTCCTGCCCAGGGGTCTTCAATATCTTTGGCTAAAATTTTAGCACGCAACTGATCCGCATTAGGCAGTCGAAAGTAGCTTGATGAACAAAGCCATTGGAATCGAACACGCGCAGATGGGTCATCTGCTAGTCCAATTAGTTGTTTTTGTAATTCGGCATTGTTCGCAAAGCCCGGTTTCTCAATGAGCCTATCAGCGATTTGAAGTCCATTTTCGCGAATACCCTCTGTAGAAGACCCCGAGGCATTCGCTAGATCTTTGGCATCTAACATACCCCAATCATGCAATAACCAAAGCGCCTGAACCGCACCTAGTTCTTGATCTCTGGCAACAATCGACTTTAATTGTGGTGCTACCGATTTATCTCCCCGATGGAATAATAAGCGCTGCGCCGTCCGACGATACCAGCCGTTTTCATGCGTTAGTAGTTCAGCCAAATCTTCTGAAGATTTAGTAGACAACTTCACGGATTTCATCCAATCCATTGCCTTTGATCCTTTTTTCGTGATGCGGTAAATTCGGCCCTTGTTCGAGCCATTATACAAGGCACCACTTTTGTTTACTTCCTCCGACATCCACTCCGGATGCTCCACTAATTGGCGGTAATAATCCACCACATACATGGCACCGTCTGGGCCAACATAAAAATTCACGGGTCTAAACCAGGGATCTTTTGATGCCAAAAATTCCTTTTTCTCCACTAAGCGCTTCCCCTTAAAAGTCGCTCCATGAGATTCAATGATATCCGCATGGACTAAATTGTGTACGGGCTCTCCCACGAACGTAACCTGATTATATTCTTTGCCAAAAGCTCCGCCATCATACCAGGTGATTCCACAACTAGAAGTAACCACGCCCACATCGGTCAATAATTGGTGATTCGGATTCTCAGAAATGGGATAGATTTCACAGGCATTTCCATGGTCTGGAATTTTTTCCATCGCTTCCGCAATGACCAAGTTCTTGTTTGCATTTACATAGCGCGCATCGATCACTTCATGGAATAAATGATTCGCGTTGTCGGTGTAAAACCGTCGGCCCCAAGGATCCGTCGTGTGCCCATATTGTGTTTCACCCGAGAGCGATTCTATCTGAAAGGAATCAGGTTTGAACCGAACATTTCGGCCGTTTCCATTTTTGGGTAAAAATGCAGCATTGGGTTTGTTCGGGAAAGTAATTTCTTTTCCCTTATCGCCAAAAATATCTTCATACGTAAAGGAGTTGATTGCACCCGAATGCCCTAAGTAAACCCAGTTATCTATACCGAATTTCGGGGTATTCATGTTGTGCTGGGGATTTGATAAAGAAAACCCGGTCAGGACGACCTCTCTTTTATCTGCCTTTTGATCGCCATCTGTATCCTCGAAATAGAGGATATTAGGCGAGTCGGCGACAAGGATTCCTTTTTTCCAGCGCATGACACCCATGGGAAGCGTAAGCCCGTCCGCAAAGACGATGCTTTTGTCCGGGTAGCCATCGTCATTGGTATCAATAAGTTTTCGTATTTGTCCCTTTTTGCTGAGGTCTAATGGGTAGCCCGGCATTTCTGCCACGTACCAGTTCCCATCTTCGTCGATTTCCATGGCCACGGGATCTTCCACTAGAGGCTCCGCAGCAACTAATTCCACCTCAAATCCGTCCAACACCTGAATGGATTGCAATGCTTTTTGTAATTCAGGCGTTTTGGCTAGATTAGGTCGCTGTTTTTCTTGGCAACCTAACAGGAGTAAGCTTATGCCCAGAATGAATTTTTTCATCAATGGATATTTTACTTGTTGAAAATTAATAAATTTCTAATGATTTGACAAAGAGGCATTTACTCTCGAGAACAATAATGCTATGAAATTTTGTGTATTCAATTTATTTTAAGTTGATTTGATTTTTAAGTGCAACTTTATAGCTAAAACCTACCTTATGAAAACCTCAAACCGCGATTCGATTAAAAGACGTGATTTTATAACTAAAGCCAGTCTTGCCTTTGGCTCTTTTTTCATCGTTCCTCGACATGTGTTGGGAGGAATTCGTCCAGATGGTTCTCCGTATTTAGCACCCAGCGATCTCATTAATTTAGGATTTATTGGAACAGGAAAGCAGGGGAGAGGATTATCCAATTCATTTTTGAGTACGGGGGAGGTTCGCATTGCCGCTATTTCTGAAGTGTATCAAGCGAAGGCTAACCTGTTTTCATATCGCGTAAAAGAGATTTATTCGAAATCATCTTCGCTTGGAACTTATGCCGAAATACCTCAATACCAAGATTTTAGAGAGTTGTTAGCCCTTAAAAACATTGACGCAGTTGTCATTGCTAGCCCAGACCATTGGCATGCAGCCATGGCGGTGCGCGCTGCTGCTGCGGGTAAAGATATATATTGCGAAAAACCACTTTCGTTGACCGTAAAAGAGGGTCGTGCCATGGTGGATGCGACACGAAAATATAAGCGTGTTTTTCAAACAGGATCCATGCAGCGCTCCTGGCCAGAATTTAGACAAACAGCCGAGCTAATACGTAATGGCTACATAGGCGAAGTGAAATCCATTAAAGTGAATGTCGGACCCCCACCCATAGCCTATGATTTAACTGCTGAAGAATTGCCAACCGGATTGGATTTCAAGAAGTGGTTAGGACCTAATGACGCGGTTTCATTTAATTCCGAATTAGCTCCCCCCATTTCAAAAGATGTGTTCCCTAATTGGAGAAAATACAAGGAGTTTGGCGGCGGAGGCATGACGGATTGGGGTGCGCACATGTTTGATATTGTCCAATGGGCGCTGGATATGGACGGAAGTGGTCCTGTGCGAGTGGATGCCCCTACAACCAATGGAAATGAATTTTTGACCTATACCTACGCGAATGGAATTACGATGACACACCAGCCATGGGAGTGGAATAATGCCATCGAGTTTGTGGGTACCGAGGGAACCTTACGTGTTCAAAGAAAGAAGTTAGAAACATCCAATGCGGCCTTGAAGGATCGTATTATTGGGCCAAATGAAAAGCACGTTTATGAAAGCACAAATCACTACAAGGACTTTTTAGCTGCGATGCGCAATCGTACGCGCCCTGTTTGCGATGTGGAGATTGGTCACAGAACGGCCTCTGTTTGTAACATTGGAAACATCGCTTATGAGGTTAAAAAATCATTAACCTGGAATCCAACATCTGAAAAGTTCAATGATGCGGAGGCTAATGCATTGCTGGGTAGAAAATTGAATAAACTGTAGACATCTTCTAAAACTAATCCACTAACCAAATCAACGGATTTCGAATAGGAAGATTCCGAATCACTTCTTCGTTTTCGGGGAAATGATTTATTTTTTCCCAAGTAGAAAACCAACGCGCATCCGCATAATCTTGATAGCCAAACAATAAAAATGGCGCCGCCACAGGCCACTCCTCCCAGTACATCACATCTTGTGGATAGGGCCAGCTTTTTTTGTCCTGTACATAAGGATACAAAAAGTCAATTCCCTTTTTTAGGGACGCATTTTTGACCTTAAAAATATGAGCGGTTGTCATAACCGCATCTAGGTTAAATAGGGAATAACCATAGGGCTTTGTCCGCTTTAGTTCTAACGGGAAGGCGCCGCGCTCATCCATTTGATTAGGCAAAATGATGTTCACAAAACGGTCTTTGCAGTAATTTAAAAGCACTTCGTCGTTCACCAAATGTGCAAAAGCGCTCACCTGCATGACCCAACAAGTGCCATGATTATTCTTAGCTTCCCGTTCCTCCTTTCCATACGGATGCGTTGTTACCCAACGTAAATAATTTGTAAACCAGGCATGGATTTGAAGCCGATCTGCTTCGTTAATCTGTTGGCGTTTTTCCAAAATTTCGATACTTTTCGCCACCTCTATCAGTTGGATCATATCAATAATTCCAACCCCTCGCCCTGTCACTTTCCCCTTGATAGCTTGGGCATATAATAGGTGCGGACTCATCATCGTCGTTGTGTCCACCATCCATGCTTTGATATGGTTAATGGCTTGTTTTGCATATTCATTTCGACCGCTGATTAAATAGGCCGAAGTTTGATTCGCCACTATCTGACTAAAGCGAATCATCGCCTTGCGATGTGCAGTAAAATTATCTGGATTTGTAAGACCATCTTTTTGAATATAAGGGCCAGTTGGATTAGCCGGGTCAGGCCACCAATAGTCGCCTTCGGAGAAAAAATCATGCCTCCCACCGGCAGATCTTTCACTCTGAAAACTAGTAACAGTCACCGGCTTTTCCGTCAAATTTCGGTTCGCTTCGGTGATGATTCGTGATTTTAATACTCGTTCTACTTTTTCAAATAAAGGGGATTTTGCACTTAATTGAATGGATATACAGAGTAAAAGTAGAGTAGCCGCTTTTTTCATTATTTAGGTTTGATGACAGTGAAATAACTATTTTATATTCATATTTGCGCTATGAAAAATAGTAAATCATTCAGAGAATCCGTAGCATTAGACGCCCCAGATCCGGTGCTAACTCCTATACTAAAAAGTCTTTGGTATGACGCTAAAGGCGATTGGAAAAGAGCACACGATTTTGTGGACGGATTATCTGGCGTAGATGCCGCTTGGGTACATGCCTATTTGCACCGCAAAGAGGGAGACATTTGGAATGCAGATTATTGGTATGCGCGCGCGAAGAAAACAAGACCGGCGTGTTCTTCAGAAGAGGAGTGGGAGAGTTTAGTGGCGCATTTCACGGATTAGTTTCATCCTTTAAATCAACCTTATACGTCCATTAAATCCTATTGTTTCGTCTACTTCCTGTAAATTTTTGCACAAGATTTATTTAATTTGACGATTCAAATTTATATGCATATGCTAAATCGGATTATCATTGCGTTTGTAGGCTGCGCCCTAATCGTTTCGTGTTCTAAGACTGATTCGGTGACACCAATCACGCCCACACCTGTTGCTAATGTGGAAGTTCCAGCCGTATATAAGAAAATCTATGGTGCCACGAGCGTCACAAACGACGGCACGTATATCACCATCAAAACGAAGGGTTTGCCTGATCATAAAAGCGCCTATTATGCTACCACGAATGCTTTATATGAAGCATTTTCGGGTACGACTTTTGGCGGTTTGAATTTTGCCAAAAATCCCAATTCCATTGTCGAGCAATCGGGCACCTTTAAAATACCCGTTAATCCTAAGGTAGACCCTACTCACCGTGCCACCCCTTTAGGCGCAATAGGAGTCGCCTTGAATGGCATTCCTTTATTTAACCAATATGCTGGGCCTAATAACCAAGAGCTGAAGGGGGAAATGGCTGGTTTTGATCAGTTTTATGGCCATCCACAACAGTCGGGATCATATCATTACCACGTAGAGCCTTTGCACTTAACCACTGTTAAATCTACTAAATCTGGACTGATGGGATTCTTGTTAGATGGCTTCCCTATATATGGCCCACAAGAGGAAACTGGATCTGCGGTGACGAATGCAAATTTAGATATCTATCACGGTCATACGCATGCAACCGTTGATTATCCGAATGGAATTTATCATTACCATTTCACGACTGAGGCGCCTTATTTGAACGGTAATGGGTTTTATGGAACACCGGGACCCGTGACTCAATAATGAAATACGCTTTTCTCCTTTTGTTTATATGGAGCTGCTCGCTGCGCGAATCAGCGGAAACCGTAGTCGTAAAAAAGTATTTTCCCTCCGGTAAGATCATGGAAATTCGTCATCTCCAAAACGGGGTGAGGCAGGGTTTGCAA
>CAMDSI010000094.1 GCA_945906915.1 Spirosoma fluviale
CCTTCTATGCTGGTGGATTGCGTTGATCGTCCTGCCCTCTTTTGTGCTTTCCATTTTCACGATGTGTTTTACTCCAAGGTGGTGGATATTATGCCCCATCCAGGAACTTCAGAGGAGGTGATTACACTATTGGAGGATTTTGGCAGGGCTTTACTCCAAGTGCCCGTTATTGTCCGCAAAGAGAATCCGGGTTATGTGTTCAATTTTATGCTGATGGCCGTTATTGGTGCGGCAGGAAAGCTACGGACGAAGGAAGTAGCGAGTATCGAGGATATTGATAAATCCTGGATGGTGAACTTCCATATGCCTATGGGGCCTTTTGGCATATTAGACAGTATCGGATTAGATACGGCATGGCATGTAACGCATAATCAACAAGATGCGGGTTCTCAGGCTTTTGCAGCTCTGTTAAAGACCTATATCGATGCCGGAAAGCTAGGAGAAAAAACAGGGGAAGGATTTTATACCTACCCTGCCCCTGCCTATAAAGATCCTGATTTTCTAGTCTAGCTATTCAGGATGGTATATTTTTTCAGCGTTCTTTATTACTTCGGCTTTGTCCAAAGTCATGACCTTCGTCTTCTGCGCTTGATATAATTCACGTTGATCTGCAAAGTGTTTTGATTCTGGATGCGAACTAGCGCCAAAGGTATTCACCGTCTCAATCAGCGGCAAACCTCCGCCTTTAGGGAACTTCACAAAACCGATATAGGCATCGCCGCTATTCATCTTGCGTTGTGATTCACCCATAGGCTCAGACATCACCGCAGCTAAAACATCGGGCATTCCGGCTTGCGGCCAATCTTGATCCCCTCTTTTTAGGCGTTGGAACTCCCCTAGTGTCACGTCTAAACGGCCGTAATGCTTCATCAAGAAATCTTGAGCATATTGCACTATTTCAACTGCTTCTGCCTCTGTAAACGGTTCTTTAGAACCTGAATGCCTAATTTTAGACGCGCCGTAATACACGATGTTATAATACAAAGCACCGATACTTTCGACGTTTGTGACGTGATTCCACTCTTTTAGGCCCTTGATGATGGTCGCGACAGCAGGATATTTGGCTGGATCTAACGTGAATAAAATAGAGGCATCAAACCCATACGGATATAAAATCTTAGCAGGCAGTTGGCGATCGAATTTGATTCGTTTCAAATCCTCCCAACCTATTTTGTCGTAGGTATCGATCAATTCTTTCGCCCGCTGTGAACGGTTATTATGGTAGGTCTCGTAGCCGTCGTATTTGTCATAATTCGCAGGATTGAGATTCTCGTTCACCGCAGTGGCCATAAATGGGGAGTGATTCGTGTTAAATAAGTAGCCTGATGCTGGATTCAAATGTTGCGGTAAGGCATCAATTGGTTTGAATTTTTCCCAAAGCGTCTCCCGCGTATTACCCGGTAGCGTGGAGGCCCAGTTGTATTTTGCATTACGATACGGCATTTTTCCATTCGAGATATAAAAGATATTGTCTTCTTTGTCCGCATACATAATGTTAAACATCGGTAAATGATTCTGGTTCAGCGCCGCCTTGAATTCCGTGAAGTTCGTAGCACGATTCATCGCATACCATTGCTGAAGAGCACCTGCGTCCATTAGAGACGGAAGACGAATGGAGAAAAATTCACCTTTTGGAGATTTCACCGTAGGGCCATAGATCGATTCGTAAGCCATCTTGGAGACTGGGATAGGAATACCTTTAATGTGAAGTTTTATTTTTCTTTTGGCTAATGTCAACCATTCTCCACCCACCTTATATTGACCTGGATGTTCTTTATCCGTCTGCAATTGATATACATCAATTTTATCCTGAAAGTTCACCGTATGAGCCCAAGCTAAATTAGGCGTCACTCCATGAAAGATTAATGGACCACCTGGGAACAAGCCGCCCAAGATATCCCAACCTTCCTCAGATTGCACGTGCGCCTCATAGAAGGCCGTAGCGCCTTCAATAGGTTGATGCGCATTGATGACTAACATCGGCTCTCCAGTAGCAGATTTCGAGCTCTTAATGGCAAAGGCATTACTGCCTTCTCCTGTAAAACCTGGAAGCGAAGGAATGGAGCCATCTAGAATCTTAGGCAAAGTCTTATCTACCCCACAAAAAATTGCCACCGAGAACATCGTCGTAGCGATATAATTTTCAATAGCAATGGGAAATATGTGCTTGTTCAAAACCTCTGACGGATGCGCCTTTCCATAGGCCTCTAAACCCATCAAGTATCCTTGCACTAATTGCAAGAATTTCGGATCCATCGACTTAATCTGCTGATCGACCACTTTTCGTGTATTCAATAAGCCAAACACAAAGTCCACTGGAGCTCCCTTCTTCCCTAAATAAGTGCCTAATTTACCTTTACCGGTTAAAATAAGCGTTTGTATCGTTTTAAAATCATCCTCCGAATGCGCGTAGGCTAAGCCATAAGCTACTTCTGGATCCGTGGGGGCGAAAATATGGGGTATACCATAGGTGTCACGGGCAATGGTGATTTTATCCTTTCGGATGATGGGTTGTTGAGCGTTTGCTAGAAATGTAAATAGGCAAAGAGCAGCTACTAGTTTTAATTTCATTATTCAGGTTTAGCGAGTAAGTTAGCCAATAAGCGATAGGCACCAGGAACACCTGCCGGTATTTCGCGGAAGAAAACAAGTCCCGTATAAATGAATTGTCCTTTTCCGTATTTAGTCACGGCGATGTTTCCTTTATTTTCAGCTTCATTAGGGTCTGAAAATCCTAGAGGAAACTCAAAATGCGTATCGTTTGTTTCGGCCGTATAAATACTGCGCTCCTGAATCCAATCGTTGAAATCTTTTTCAGTGATTTTGTTAGGGCTGTTTACTAGTGCGTGATTTGGTAGAAGAAAATTTGGCTTCGCTTCTTCTTTTGTGATACGGTTACGTGTCACTTGCAAAGGATAAGGTGACATACTCGACTTCATAGGTCCTAAGAAACTGGCCGTATTGTATTGAACCACATAATTACCTCCGTTTTCTATGTATTTCATGATTTCGGGGTATGCATTCGCCCAATAGTCATTCGTATTATAGGCTCTAACTCCCGTCATTACCACATCGTATTTCTTTAGATTAACGGCTGTTAAATCCTTCTCCGATAGAAAATCGATTTCATAGCCCATCTGTTTTAAACCTTCTGGAACTTTATCTCCGGCTCCCTTAATATAACCTAAGCGATTTCCTTTCTTGACAAAATCAATATGCATTAAGCTTAAGTTTACCGGTGAGAAGTAGCGCTGCGTAGGAATATGTGCATATTCGATGGTTTGTATTTCCAAAGAATCTACCCAGTGATCATTTCCAGAGGCGATATGCAATTGTAAATTAGAGGTCAGCTTCCCTTCTTTTAGGCTCGCTTCTGTGAAGGAAATAGGCCATTCGCGTTTCTCGCCTGCTTTCATTCCTTCTTTTAAAGGAATTAGGGCGATTGAGGTTCCATTCGTTTTAACGTCAATTGCTCCCGGTTTTAATGCCGACATTGCTGTTATAGCGATTTGGATGGTTTTGGTGGCTTTGCTTCCCTTCGGTAATAAAACGACATTGGAACTTAAGGTAAAGACTGTTTTAGGGCTAATGGTGATAGGAGACAGAATTTCTCCTTTCACTGGATCAATAATTAATTCTTGAACGGGTCTTTCTACACTAAATTCTTCCCCTTGGATGTGGAAGATTGCTTTAGCTGTATAGGCAGGATCTACTTTTGCTTGACCTATTTTTTGTTGATCAGATACATTAAAGTGCCCCGTTGCTTTCGTTTGCTGAATCCAATAAGGTTGTGTTATCGCTGCGGAGACTGTGATAGTACGTTGTAATGGATATTTTTTATAAGGTTGTATTTTGCCTGTAAAAGTGGTGTCTTGGCCTCCAAATGAAACGGCGACATCCTCTACCGAAATAGGCGCTCTCACGATAAATTCGGTTTTAATGTTCAATTTTTCACCCGTAGCAATGATACCTTGCGTTGTGGTAACTCCTAAGTAAATCCCAGCTGCTTGAACCACCCAGGCATCGATTTCCGCGATTTTCTTTTGAGTCCAAGAGCTAGCAGGAAGCGCTTTTATCGCCTTTTTAAGTCCTATCAAAGCCGGAATGCTGGCGTAAGGTTTTTCTGGGTTATAGGCTGTGATAATAGGATTGATTAAGGCCTCTATGCTCGGATTCACGCGATTCCAAGTGGCATCTACTCCGTCCCATAAGAATTCTTTAGGAGCATCCCCTCCTAGCGTGGCAAAATACTCGGTGCTTCTACCGCGATCTACCGCAAACCCAAAACCTTGGGATTTATGTTGACTTCTACTGTAGGCGGCTAATTCGCCCGTGCTTTGGCCTAGGAAGGGTAAAAAATCACCAATATCTACTTTAAATTGTGAATCACTAATCGTTGAATTTCCGCTTGAACCAGGGAAACGGAACGTATTCCATAAAAGTCGTTTTGCCTGCCAAACATTCACCCCTTGCTTCAACTGCTCCGGGTACATGTTAGGGTCAGCCGCGGCCTTATAAGCTTCGATTGCGAGAGCCGAAGAAGCGGAATGGTGCCCATGCCCTGCTCTAGCATCCGGTGGAAAACGCGTGAATATGATATCTGGACGTGTTTTACGAATAACCCAAACTAAATCAGATAGGATAAGATTCTTATCCCAAAATCCCAAAGCCTCATCCGTCGACTTCGAAAAGCCAAAATCAAAAGCGCGGGAGAAATATTGATTCGCACCATCAATTCGACGAGCGGCTAATAATTCCTGTGTTCTAATTAAGCCCAAAGGAACCCCTTGCTCGTCCCCGATGAGGTTTTGGCCTCCATCTCCTCGCGTACAAGCGAAATAATTCGTCTCCCAGTGTTGTTGCTGTGCAAACCAGGTTAGCATATGGGTGCTCTCGTCATCTGGATGAGCTGCCACGTGTAAGACAGAGCCAAGCACCTTTAATTTTTTCAAGTCTTCGCCTAATTGAGCGGCGTTTCGTTGTTGGGAAAGTGCAGGAAAGGCCAATAAGGCAAGAAGAATCAGCTTTTTCATTAGTTTAACATGTTTCGGTTCCAAGGTCCACGGTAATTTCGAGCAAGTAAGGCGGTTGCTTCGGGGTCATTTAAAACGGTTTTGGTTCCAGGGTCATAAGAAAGTGGTCGTCCTAATTTCATGGATAGGTTGGCTAAAATACAGGATGCCGTTGAAATGTGGCCTTCTGTAATATCTGCAAGGGGTTTTGAACCTTTATCAATCGCCGCTAAAAAATCAAGCATGTGTCCGCGTGTAGCAGGCGCTGCATTTAATTCGATGCGATCTTCCTTTAAATCTTCAGGATATTTCTCTTTTTCATACACCACATCCATGTGTAGTTTTTCTGCTTTCGAATCCGTGGGTGTGAAATCATATTTCATGGTGCTCATCCGCAGCGTTCCTTTTTCACCATAAATAGTCAAACCCCAAGGATATTCAGGGTCCGGAGGAGTTCCCCAGGTTCTATGTTGCCAAACACAATTCAGTCCATTATACTCAAATACGGCAGTTTGTGTGTCAGCGATATTTGATTTACCCTCTTTTTGGACATATATCCCTCCTTCTGAACTCACACGATTAGGCCAGCCTAAACCGAGCATCCAACGAGCCGTATCGAACATGTGAATACACATATCCCCCATGATTCCGTTACCATATTCTTCAAAAGTTCTCCACCAGCGCGTATGTGGCAAGCCATCATAAGGACGTAAAGGCGCTGGTCCCGTCCACATTTCATAGTCAAAATAGTCTGGAACAGCCTGAACAGGAGGATTTCCGTTATTACGCATTTGGTAATAACAATACATTTCTACGTGGGCAACTTTACCCAAAAGTCCTTTATCGATAATCTCTTTTTTCGCCTGAATCAAGTGTGGCGTACTCTTTCTTTGCGTACCCACTTGAACCGTTTTACCGTATTTACGAGCGGCAGCTACCATCGCCTCCCCTTCTAAAATATCGACTGAAATTGGTTTTTGGACATATACGTGTGCCCCAGCCTTCACCGCATCAATCATTTGTAAGGCATGCCAATGATCTGGACTTCCTACAATGGCAATATCTAATTCATTTTCCTTCAATAATTGGCGGTAATCACCGTAAAGTTTGGGTGTTTTACGTGATTTTTGACGAGCAGCTACCATTTTTCCCGCTTCCGTTAATTGATTGCGATCTGGATCACAAAGTGCCACGACTTCCACGGGAACCACTTGCATCAATCGGAATAAGTCACTTTTACCGTACCATCCGGTACCGATTAAGGCCACGCGGTAAGGTCGATCTGGATTCACTAAATCCAATCCATAAGCGCCAAAAGTGGACATAGCCAAAGCAGCCGAAGCCCCCTTCATAAAATGTCTGCGGTTAATGTTAAATGTTTTCATAGAATGATAGTTAAGACTGATTCAGCTGGTATTTCTAGGTTTAGTTTTTCAATTGTGATATTTTTCTTGCGTCCCTCATTTTGAACTAAGATGGCAATTTTCCCATCTGGACGTCTAAATGCAGCTGCCTGAATACCTTCAGGTACCTCTAGGCCTAGACGTATGGATCCAGCTGGCACAAAACGTGCCGCCTGCATTACAATATAATAAGATTGATTTCGAATGATGTCCTGACCTGAGATGGTTAAAGCACCTAAACATTCCGTACATCCACCTGGTGTATGGGGTCCATAGGTCGGGTCATTCGCTAAATTCCATTCAATGGCCGTTTTAGCGTGGTTATTTACTGCGCCTAAAATTACATTCTTCACATGCCACATGAAATCACCCGTGAAGTCACCTTTATAGCCCGTCCACTGTTCTGTAAAATAGAGGTCTTTATCTGGGTGTGCTGCTTTCACTTTACTTAAGGCAGAAATATCGCCATTGTATAAATGGAAGGCAGAGCCACTGACATATTTTCTGGTCTCTGGATCATTTAAAAGATCGATCGCGTATTCAGGATGGTCGCAATTATGATCGTAGACGATGATTTGGGTCGTGATATTCCGTTTTTTGAATATAGGTCCCAAAGCTGTTTTTATGAATTTTGCCTGCATTTCAGAAGTCATCAACATACTGGGATTATTTCCGGGATGCAGTGGCTCGTTTTGGGGTGTTAAAGCCCATATGGAAATCCCTTCTTTCGCCATCGCCTGAATATAGTTAGCGAGGTAATTCGCGTAAGTAATATAGTGTTTCTCTAAAAGGGATCCACCTTTACTTTCCCCATTATCCTTCATCCAAATCGGCGGTGACCAGGGTGTCGCCATGATATTTATCGCCGGATTGATGGCTATTATCTGTTGTAATACGGGGATTAAATCGTTTTTAGAAGGTTCTAGGCTAAATTTTCGAGGTTTGTCTTCATAAGAAAAAACAGAGGCATCTAAATCGGTCGCCCCCACACCTATTCGTAAAACGGAGATTCCATTTTTGCCAAATAATTCTTGCAATAAAGTAGCTCTTTTCGTGGGTTCTAGTTGTTGAATCAATTGTGCGCTTCCCCCTGTTAGGGTGAAACCGAATCCATCTATGCTTTGAAAGCTTTGTTCTGGATGTACCACAATTTTCGCTCCTATGAAATCTGATCCTAGTCCGTCATTTTTTTGAAAAAAGGATTTCTGTTTAGGAAGACTTAGGTACAGTTCTGTTTGGGAAAAACAGAAAAGCGGCAAGCTTAATAGCAGCAATAGTTTTTTCATAGGTTTAAATTTCATTAAAGATATCGATTATTTGCAAAAAAATAAACCGCCTTTTTGTGGGGCGGTTTATCATTTCATGTAGACGCCT
>CAMDSI010000095.1 GCA_945906915.1 Spirosoma fluviale
TTATCTAAATCTTTTAAAGGTCGTGTAGTACTCGAAGACATTAATGCTAATTTCCATCAAGGAAAGACAAATATGGTCATCGGTGGCAGTGGTACAGGGAAGTCTGTATTGCTGAAATGCATGATTGGGATTTTAGCACCTGAAACAGGCAAAGTATTGTACGATGGTCGTGATTTCTTAACGGCTCATCCGGATGTCGTTAAAGAAATTCGCCGTGAAATGGGGGTTTTATTTCAAGGAGGAGCCCTTTTTGATTCTAAATCTGTTCTGGAAAATGTACGTTTTCCCTTAGATACCCTAACCTCCCAAACCCTCGATGAAAAAAATGCGCAAGCTATGCTTTGCTTGCAGCGTGTGGGTTTAGAAAGTGCCGCTTTATTAATGCCATCTGAGATTTCGGGTGGTATGAAAAAGAGGGTTGGGATTGCGCGTGCGATCGTAATGAACCCTAAATATTTATTCTGTGATGAGCCAAATTCTGGCTTGGATCCATTAACAGCGGTCAAAATCGATTATCTAATTCAAGAAATCACTCAAGAATATAATATGACTACTGTCGTGATTTCACACGATATGAATTCCGTGATGCGCATGGGAGAATCAATCATCTTCTTGAAGGAGGGAAAGAAAATTTGGGAAGGTAATTCAGAATCCTTTCATCAGTCTGGAGTGCCTGCTTTAGAGGAGTTTTTATCTACCAAATTGTTTTAATATGTATTCTCTACGTGGGTATAATACGTTTGGGATTGAGGCGGCAGCAAGTCAATTCGTAGAGATAAGTTCAGTGGAGCAATATGTTTCTCTTCGAAATTCGTGTGAATTTGCGCATCTTCCGCACCTATTTTTAGGAGGGGGGAGTAACGTGTTGTTGACGAAAAATCAAGAGGCTTTGGTCGTCAAAATTTCTATTCCAGGGATTTCGATTGTGAAGGAAGAGGCGGATTATGTTTGGGTTAAAAGTGGAGCTGGAGTTGTTTGGGATGACCTTGTGCAATATACCGTAGACCAGGGCTGGTCAGGATTAGAGAATTTATCTTTTATTCCTGGGACAGTGGGAGCGGCACCCATGCAAAATATCGGTGCGTATGGTGCGGAAATTAAAGATACATTTGAGTCCTTAGAGGCGCTGAATTTGCAGACCTTAACCTTGGAACATTTTGATGCCAAAGCCTGCGGCTTCGCTTACCGCGAAAGTTTCTTCAAGCGCGCCGGTAAAGGACAGTATTTAATTAGTTCAGTTACCTTTAAGTTAGCGAAAAAGCCCTCTTTGAAGACGTCTTATGGCGCGATACAAGAGGTTTTAGCTGCTAAAGGAATTAAACAACCTTCTATTCGGGAAGTAGCCGATGCGGTTATCGAAATACGAAAAAGCAAATTGCCGGATCCGAAGGAAATTGGAAATTCGGGTAGTTTCTTTAAGAATCCAACGGTATCTTCTACAGAGGCGGTTCGTCTGCAAAATCAATTTCCAGGTATTCCGTTTTATGCGGTAGAAGGAAGTACGGATGTGAAGTTTCCTGCGGGTTGGTTTATTGAACAAGCCGGATGGAAAGGTTTCAGAAAGGGAGATGCAGGGGTGCATGCGAAGCAGGCACTTGTTTTAGTGAATTATGGGGAGGCTAAGGGCGAGGAGATTTTGGCCTTATCTGAAGAAATAAAGAAATCAATTAAGGACAAATTCGGAGTCACTTTAGAGACCGAAGTAAATATTTTATAAAATGACATTACCGACTTTAGCGAATTTAGGCAAAGGGCCTTTCTTTTTAATGGCAGGATCTTGCGCGATTGAGAGCAATGACCTTGCTTTTGAAATTGCCGAAAAAATACATGGAATCACGAAGTCAATGGGAATTCCTTATATTTTCAAAGGTTCTTACCGCAAAGCTAATCGGACTAAAATCGATTCCTTTACCGGGATTGGTGATATTAAAGCCCTTGAAATATTAAAGGCAGTAGGCCAGCATTATTCCTTGCCTACCGTAACAGATATTCACGAAAGTGCAGAAGCAGCAATGGCAGCTGCCTATGTGGATGTCTTACAGATACCGGCTTTCCTTTGCCGTCAAACTGATTTATTAGCCGCCGCAGCCCAAACAGGCAAAGCCGTTAACATCAAGAAAGGTCAATTCATGTCAGGTGCTTCGATGCGATTTGCAGTCGAAAAGGTACTGCACGAAAATCCGGAGGCGGTGGTTTATTTAACAGATCGCGGAAACTCATTTGGCTACGGAGATCTAGTGGTAGATTACCGTAATCTTCCTGAGATGGCGGCAATGAACGTTCCCGTAATTATGGATTGCACGCACTCTTTACAGCGTCCAAATCAAACAACGGGTATCACCGGTGGACAACCAGCCTTGATAGAAACGATTGCCAAAGCAGCCATTGCAGTAGGTGCTGATGGAATCTTCATCGAAACGCATCCAAATCCATCGATCGCAAAATCAGATGGGGCTAATATGCTTCCATTGGATCAATTAGAAGGTCTACTCGAAAGGTTATTGCGCGTACGCGAAGCGATTGTCTAATGCATCTTATACAGGAGTTGGAGGGTAATGTCGGTTTTCGTGTCCCCGTTTATCAAATCTAAGCCTGATCCTATTTCTGTTCTGTCCGAATAGCTTATTCTTGCCCACTTTGCTGCGAGTTGGATTTCTCTATTGTATTGAAAGGCAATGACAAGATTGGTTTTGATGGCTTTGCCTGAATAGGCTGGCAACAAAAAGGAGTAGGGGACGCCAGGTTCATAGGCATATAATCGGGTGTCATAGGAGGGCGAATCTATATAAGCGAACCTAGCTTGAAGGTTCCATTTGCCTTGATCCCATTTGATGTCTTGCAAGAGTAGGTATCCTATTTCTGAGCCTAAATTAGAGGCCATCGCTCGAAAGTGGAAATCCCAGGATTTAAGTGCTATGTAATGTCCGTCTAGGCTGGCTTGAATCAGATCTTTCGCTTCTTTTCTAGTCCATTTTCCTTGAATAAATAGGCGCATCGCCTTGCGCTTTTCGAATTGCAAGCGACTCAAAATTTCCCACCCGGATGTATTGGATTCATTCACTTGGTATTTAGGCCCAGGGAAGCGATAATAATCGAAATAGGAGCTTAGCTTAACTCGCTTCGATAGTTGATAGCCATGGCCCAGGAATAGGCCAATTTCATTGAGATTCTCAGAGTTTTCTGATAGACCATTGGATTTAGGACTAAAATATCCGGCGGAATAGCTTCTGAATAGGTAGGATAGATCCATTTTCTTCGAAATGGAGGTAGCTCCCGATTGAAGAATAGAAAATTGTTGATTATCAGAATAAGCGAATTCCCCCACTAGTCGTATGTTGCGAACAGGATATTGGAAGTTGACCGAATAATTTTTAAGCGCTTTTCCTGACCATTCCGGTTGTTTATACCCCAAGCCCACGAGTTTAGGCAAGGACCATTCCGTTAGCACCGCATTGAATTGTATAACTAGTGGAAAGCGCAGAGGGGAATAAATGAGATTTGCTCCAGCTGTTTTCTCCTGCATGGCATCGATGTGACTAATTTCGGAGGATGTTCGGTGGAATCCATCCTCGACCCTCGATCGGAGGTATTTATTTCCTGTGGAGTCTGAGCCAGTCGTTGCGTCTAAGTTACGGTAAGAGGCGAAAGCTTGCATTCGGAGAAATTCTGTGATTTTTAGGGTGGTATTGATTCCACGATAGTAGCCGTATTCTACGCTCGAACTATAGGCTAATCCACCTAGGTTGAATTTTTGGGTCGCTTTAATACTTTCAAAACTCTTTCCTAAGGCAAAGCCTCCCGATTGAACAAGGCCTTGTCCCCATTGGTTGATAAAGTCGCCTAGGATGATTTTTTCAAGGAATCCTTTCGATTTAAATTCCATAAAGCCGCTGCTAAAGTCACTGAGGTCCTTTTCGCCTGCATCTTTTTGTAAAAGAAAGCCGATGCGCAAGTTCGCATTTAATTGACCTCGGTAGCGCAAGGTTTGGTTCGTTCGATCGCCCACATAACGGACCTTGCTTCTAACGTCAGGTTCGGTAAAACCTTTTTTAGTTTCTGCCGTCCAATCGGTTTTAAATAAAATTTGATGCAGGGATGAGCTGGGTTTCCACCAGCTCGGATTTATAGGGCTAAAAATTAGGTAGTCTTGGGTTCTTCGCAGGAAGTCTAGGTCCCAAGAGGGAATGGTTTGTAGTTCTAATATGGACTGAAAAGTGCCGATTTGTTTTCGAAAGGCTAAGAAATCTGTGATTTGTTCAGAACTAAATAGGAGAGAGGATTGTAGTTCGGCTTCCGTGACTAAATTGATATTAAGCGGGTTAGCTAGATAGTAATCGAAACTAGATTGCTTTTCCTCCTCTTCTTGGGTGGGAATTTGGGCAAATGTGGTGAAAGAGCACAGGAGAAGCAGGATCGTTTTCAAGGAATTTTTTTCTTGAAATTACGAGGATGCTCCTAGGCAAAGGTCTTAAAAACTGATAATGAAAATCAGTTAGTTGAACTTTCGTTCGATGATTAAGTGGAGCTCTTCCCAGATGGCTTCATTCTCTGCGGCACGGTAAGCTTGATAGCGAGATAAAAGCTCAGTAGCCCAAGTTTCCGCGTCTGCTTCTTCATCGATGTACTGAATCAGCGATTCGAGTTGGGCTACGTCCCCACGGAATAATTCTTGAATGAATTGAATGCGTTGGTGTAAACTAATTGTGTCCGCGATTCTTTCAGTCATTTGAGATTCTACTTTGGACTTCAATGAACCAGATGAACCACTTAATAAATCTTTTAGTCTGGTAAACTCTTCCTCTGTGGAATCATCTAAACTTTCAGGAGTCTCGAAATATACTTCCGTATTTAATAAATCGAAAGGTTCTTCGGGCGTTTCTGGAGCTGCATAAACTTCTGTAGGCGCCTCATACGAATTCAATAAATCCGCGAAACTTGGCTGCGGTGCATCGGAAACAGGTGCCGAAATACTTTGTATCCAAGACGTCCAAATAGACTCAGGTAATGAAACTTGGTATAATAAAGTCTGAGCAATACCTGCCCATTTTTCTTCAAAACGGGGGCTATACCAGGGGAAATTAGGAAAAATTTCAACAGCCCGCGAAGAGTTTAATTGACTTAAAAGCTCCGCTTGAATGGCTTCAATGACTGGGGTAGGAATTTCCCAGGCTAATACTTCTTGAAAGGTGATGGTTTCGGATGAATCATTCCAGTAGTGCAAGAAAATATTCGGTGTAGCCATGTTATGATTTAATTTCTAGTTGGTCACAAGCCATCCTTGCGGCTGTCTGTTCTGCTTTTTTCTTTGAATAGCCTTTGCCTTCGGAGATTTTAGTGCCATCTAGGATTACCAATGCGGTGAATTCCCGGTTGTGGTGTTCTCCTTCTTGATCCAGTTCGAAAGACACTTTTTTACCTTCTTTTTGGGCCCATTCGATCAGCATCGACTTGAAGTTCGGATTGTTTTGAACAACGGCTTCAAGGTCGAAATATTGCGTTAGGATCTTTTTGATGATGAAGTTTTGGGTGAAGGCAAAACCTTTATCTAAATACACGGCACCTACAAAAGCCTCTAAAGCATCTCCATACATAGACGTACGGGACATGGATGTTTTGCGTTGAGCTTCGTATTCAATGACTTCCTCTAAACCGAGCTTTCGGCCGATGACATTCAAGGATTCACGGCTGACCATTCTAGAACGAATTTCAGTCAAGAAACCTTCGTCTTTGAAGGGGAATTTTTGGAACAAATACGTAGCAGTAATCATCCCTAGAACGGAATCGCCCAGGAATTCGAGGCGTTCATTCGACTCTTTATAATTTTCTGCCACACTCTCCTTCGAAGCGGAGGCGTGTAAAAAGGCTAGTCTGTATAAGGTTAAATTACTCGGACTAGTTCCTATTAAATGTGTAACCGATTTCTTTAAGAATTTCTCTCGTTCGTCCAGTCGAATCGGATCTAACCAGTTTAGGAGAGATTTTACGGCCATATTTGTCTTAGATTTTTCTGAAAATTACCGTTGCATTATGACCTCCAAAACCAAATCCGTTACTCATAGCAACGTCAATCTTACGTGCTTTGCCCACGTTCTCGGTTAAGTCTATGCGTTGATCAATTTCAGGATCTCGGTTAAATACGTTGATCGTAGGAGGTACAAATTGGTGTTGAATCGCTAACACGGAAGCAACAGCCTCTACCGCACCTGCGCCCCCTAATAAGTGACCTGTCATCGATTTAGTCGAAGAGATCGCTAATTTGTAGGCATGCTCACCAAAACAATCTACAATTGCTTTGATTTCTTGTGGATCACCGATCGGAGTAGATGTTCCATGTGTATTCACATAATCTACTTCTTCTGGCTTGATATTTGCGTCATCTAATGCGTCATTCATCGATAATAAAGCGCCTAGTCCTTCTGGGTGCGGAGCCGTAATGTGATGTGCATCTGAGGAGAAACCTCCACCGATTAATTCGGCATATATTTTCGCGCCACGCGCTTTCGCGTGCTCGTATTCTTCTAAGATTAAGGCACCAGCACCTTCACCTACCACGAAACCGTCGCGGTCTACGTCATAAGGGCGAGACGCCGTAGCTGGATCGTCGTTACGTGTAGACATCGCGTGCATGGCTGTGAAACCACCCACCGAAGCGATGGTCACTGGAGCTTCAGAACCACCCGTAACACACACGTTTATGCGTCCGGTACGAATGTAGTTGAATGCATCAATAATCGCGTTGTTAGCTGATGAACAAGCTGAAACTGTTACGTAGTTAGGACCACGGAATCCGTTACGGATAGAGATTTGGCCAGAAGATGAATCTGCAATCATCTTAGGGATAAAGAATGGATTGATTTTCGGTGTTCCGTCTCCTTGTCCGAAATAAATCATTTCGTCCTCAAAAGTTTTCAATCCACCGATACCTGATCCCCAGATAACGCCTACTTTATTTTTATTGATGGTTTCCATGTCAAAATTCGCATCAGCAATCGCCTCATCGGCGGCTACAACAGCGTATTGTGTGAATGGATCCATTTTGCGAGCTTCTTTAGCATTGATAAAATCTTCTACCTTGAAGTTCTTTAATTCACAAGCAAAACGAGTTTTGAATTTTTCCGCATCGAATTTCGTGATAGGACCACAACCGCTCACGCCGTTCTTTAATCCATCCCAATATTCACTAACTGTGTTCCCGATGGGGGTTAGGGCGCCTAAGCCCGTGACAACTACTCGTTTTAACTCCATATTATTCGTATTTATGAATCTACTTTAAATAAAAAATGTCAATTAGTTCGAGAAATCCCATGGAAAAATCCACCTGATTACTTTTAACTAATTGACATAATTTTTTATGGTTGCTTCGATTACTTTGCGTTCTCTTCCAAATAAGTAATAGCTTGGCCTACTGTTTGGATGTTCTCCGCTTGATCATCAGGGATAGAAACAGAGAATTCTTTTTCGAATTCCATGATTAGCTCAACCGTGTCTAGCGAGTCAGCTCCCAAATCGTTTGTGAAAGATGCCTCAGGAGTAACTTCTGATGCTTCTACACCTAATTTTTCAACGATGATGCTCTTTACTTTTTCTGCAATATCTGACATTTTAATATTATTTTGGGGTTCAAAAACGTTGCAAAGATTAGAATTAAAGTTGAATTTATCAAACAAATTTGATTCTAATTAAGCTGTTCTAGGGTGTTTAGTTTAAAAACAAAGCGATGCTGCCCCTAAAAGGCCTGC
>CAMDSI010000096.1 GCA_945906915.1 Spirosoma fluviale
AAAATCATAGATTTATCTGTAGACGCATCAGCGATATCACCCGTTCGGTAACCTTTCTTTAAAACTTGGTCCACCGCATTAATAACCACTTCGGATTCGGCTTTCATACCAAAAGAAATATCTAATAATAGGGCAACTGATAATACAGAAGCCATCGGATTGGCTATACCTTTACCCGTAATATCATGCGCAGAACCGTGAATAGGTTCATAAACTCCTGTTCCATCACCGATAGAAGCGGAAGCTAACATACCCATAGAACCAGCAATTTGAGAGGCTTCATCAGTTAAAATATCACCAAATAAATTCGCTGTTACCACTACATCAAAACGCTTCGGATCTTTAATTAATAACATCGCGGTCGAATCCACAAACTGATATTCCACCGTAACATCGGGATATTCTAAAGCTAGTTTCTGAATCTCCTCACGCCATAAACGAGACGATTCTAATACGTTCGCTTTATCGACAGAGACTAAATGCTTCTTACGTGTACGCGCAGCTTCAAAAGCTTTGCGACCTATTCTCTCTACTTCATAACGGCTATATTCCGCCACGTCATAGGCTGTATCTCCATTGTTCTTACGACCTTTCTCACCAAAATAAATATCCCCCGTTAATTCACGAAAGAATAAAATATCTGCTCCTTTTAAAATCTCGGGTTTAATACTAGATGCACTTAATAATTCGTCAAATAACTTAATCGGGCGCAGATTCGCATATAAGCCTAATTCCTTACGCATTTTCAAAAGACCTTGTTCTGGACGAACTTTAGCTGATGGATCATTATCGTATTTAGGGTGACCTACTGCACCGAATAATACGGCATCAGCGGCTTTCATTTTTTCCAAAGTTGCAGCAGGCAACGGATCTCCAGTCGCCTCAATAGCTACGTGACCAATTAATGCTTCATCATACGTAAAATCGTGGCCAAATTTAGCCGCAATTTTCTCTAAAACTTTCTTACCTACTTCGGTTACTTCTTGACCAATTCCATCACCTGGAACAATTAAAATATGCTTCTTCACCATTGTTATTTATAATTAAATCAAATTCAACATTTTTTTAGTGGCTTTAATGGCTGACACGGTTTGGTCAGAATCTAAACCTCTTGTAATTAATTCTTTACCTGCATCCGACCACGTAATAATCGTTTCACAAAGTGCATCAGAATCCCCTCCTGGTGGAATTCGCACGGCATAATCCTTTAGAAGAGGTAAAATCTTACCATGCTTCTCAAAAATAATTCCTAATGCTTTCATAAAAGCATCATATTGACCATCCCCTTGCGCATGCTCTTCAAAAATTTCGCCATTAATCGAAATTTTTAAGGTAACAGATGGACGTAAATCTTTCGAATGCGTTAAGACATAATTCAATACTTGAACACGCTCTTCTATTGCACTACTGTCTAAGACGTCTGAAATAATGTATGGAAGATCATTTTGAGTAACAACCTCTTTGCGATCCCCTAATTCAATAATACGCTGGGTTACTTTCTTCAAATCTTCATCAGATAATTGGATACCCAAAGCCGCTAAATTA
Organism: Spirosoma fluviale; assembly: GCA_945906915.1. Lineage (GTDB taxonomy): Bacteria > Bacteroidota > Bacteroidia > Cytophagales > Spirosomataceae > Aquirufa > Aquirufa fluvialis_D. Next base: position 1,546 of record CAMDSI010000096.1, read on the forward strand.
TTTTCAATATTCGCTTTCCCAGACGTTTTACCTAAAGCATATTTACGTTCTCTGCCAAAACGTTCTGGCATCAAATCATTGTGGTACAGGTTATTCTTTTTGTCTCCGTCCGCATGTATACCGGCTGTTTGGGTAAACACATTTTCTCCTACGACAGGCTTATTTACCGGAATACGAAATCCAGAAAAGGTTTCCACTAATTTACTTACCCGGTATAATGATTTCTCGCAAACAGAGGTTTTTACATCCGTTTGGTAATCGTTTAGTACAGCTATTACACTGGCTAAAGGAGCATTACCAGCTCTTTCACCCATACCATTCACCGTTAAGTGTAAGCCATGAGCTCCACAACGTACCGCTTCTAAAGCATTAGCCGTTCCTAAATCATAATCATTATGCGCATGAAAATCAAAATGCGTTTCAGGATAACGAACGATTAATTGCTTTATAAAAACGCAAACCTCATAAGGAGTTAATATTCCCAAGGTATCAGGCAATAAAACACGCTCAATAGGTTGAGTAACTAAAAAATCCAGATACTGAAAAACATAGTCTGCGCTATTTCGCATTCCATTACTCCAATCCTCTAAATAGACATTAACAGATAATCCTTTTGATTTTGCTAAAGAAATGGTCTCTGCAATTTCAGCAAAATGCTGCTCCGGGGTTTTCTTCAATTGGTGTTTTAGGTGATTTAAAGAACCTTTGGTCAATAAATTCATCACCTTCGCTCCCGCATCTAACATCCACTGTACCGAAGTTCCTCCATCCACAAACGTCAAAACCTCCACTTTATCAAGGTAACCATTCAATGCTGCCCAAGAAGTTATCTTTTTAACGGCCTGGAACTCGCCTTCAGAAACACGAGCGGACGCAATCTCAATGCGATCCACCTTTAATTCGGTCAATAACAATTGAGCAATAGTTAGCTTTTCTGATGCTGAAAACGATACTCCGCTGGTTTGTTCCCCATCGCGAAGGGTCGTATCCATTATTTCTATGTGGCGTTTCAAATGATTAGCGGTTTACAGCAAATGCGCTGATTTCAGATTTCATGGCTTGTAAATAATCAATGTCATCGAAACCATTCAATAAGTTATTCTTCTTGTATCCGTTTATAGCAAAATTCTCAAATGCCCCAGTGGAAACAATCGTAATTTTTTGTTCTGGTAAACTCACCTCTAGTTCAGCCTTAGGATCCGCTTCAATCGCAGTGAAAATCTCATGTAAAAATTCGGGACTAACTTGAACCGGTAAAACACCTACGTTAATGGCATTTCCACGGAAAATATCCGCAAAGAAGGACGAAACCACGCAACGGAATCCATAATCATAAATGGCCCAAGCCGCGTGCTCACGTGAAGAACCAGAACCAAAATTCTTGCCTCCCACTAAAATCTTACCAGAATAAGTAGGGTTATTTAAAACGAAATCAGCCTTAGGTGCATCGTTTTTATCATAACGCCAATCTCTAAACAAATTATCTCCAAAACCGGTACGCTCAGTTGCTTTTAAGAAACGAGCGGGAATGATTTGGTCCGTATCCACATTCTCAATAGGAAGAGGAACTGCGGAACTTTTTAGTATATTAAAACTATCGTAAGCCATATTGCTTTTATTTATTCGATCTTATAAAAATTCTCTTGGGTCAGTTACTACACCCGTAATTGCAGCCGCAGCAGCGACTAAAGGACTCGCTAATAAAGTACGAGATCCTGGACCTTGACGTCCTTCAAAATTACGATTAGACGTACTCACCGCATATTTACCTGCAGGTATCTTATCATCATTCATCGCTAAACAAGCCGAACATCCTGGCTGACGTAAAGCAAATCCTGCTTCTGTTAAAATATCGTAAATACCTTCTTCTCTAATTTGCGCTTCCACCACATGAGAACCAGGAACAACCCAAGCCGTTACATGTTCCGCTTTTTTACGACCTTTTACAATCGAAGCGAAGGCACGGAAGTCTTCAATACGTCCATTTGTACAAGATCCGATAAATACATAATCCACTTTTTTACCAATCATCGAATCATTTTGAGCAAAGCCCATATATTCTAATGACTTTTCATAAGTAGCTACACCACCTTCTATGTCAACTGCATTAGGAATATGCTTCGAAATACCCATTCCCATTCCTGGATTCGTACCGTAGGTAATCATCGGTTCAATATCAGACGCTAAGAAAGTAATTTCCTCATCAAATGTAGCACTGGCATCTGTCTTCAAGGTCTTCCAATAAGCTAATTGTTTGTCCCAATCAGCCCCTTTAGGAGCTAATTCGCGACCATGGATATAGTCAAATGTGGTTTGGTCAGGAGCAATCATTCCACCACGTGCACCCATCTCAATAGACAAATTACAAACCGTCATGCGGCCTTCCATGGACATTTTTTCAAAGACATCCCCGGCATATTCTACGAAATAACCGGTAGCGCCAGACGTTGTTAATTTAGAGATAATATATAAAGCCACATCCTTAGGTGTAACACCTTTTCCTAATACCCCATTCACGTTAATACGCATTTTCATAGGCTTAGGCTGCATAATGCATTGAGACGAAAGGACCATCTCGACTTCTGATGTACCTATTCCAAAGGCAATAGCACCAAAAGCCCCGTGCGTAGAGGTATGAGAGTCCCCGCAAACAATTGTCATACCTGGTAAGGTAATTCCGTTTTCAGGTCCTACTACGTGAACAATTCCATTTTTAGGATTACCTAAACCCCAATGAGAAATACCATACTTCGCTGTATTTTTCTCCAATTGCAATAGTTGATTCGCAGAAAGCGGATCTTCAACCGGCAAATGTTGGTTAATCGTAGGCGTATTATGATCCGCTGTCGCAAACGTACGTTCGGGGGATAAAACACCTATACCACGTGTTAGTAGTCCCAAAAAGGCAACGGGGGAAGTCACTTCATGAATAAAATGACGGTCAATGAAGAAAACATCGGGACCATCAGCAATTTTACGAACGACATGTGAATCCCATACTTTATCAAATAAGGTTGTTGGGGAATTGCTCATTATATACTTTAATTTAAAAGACGCTTTAATTATAATTAAGCTACAAAAATCGCGTTTTTTTTGCAAAAATGCAAAGCAAATACCCTGTTAAATGGGGATTTTGCCAAATAAAATATCGAAAATTGAAAGAAGAGGGAAATAAAAACGAAGGCCTATTTAATCGAATTACCAATTCCTACGATAATCACAGAAATTAAAATAACCGCAATTCCTCCCATTACCGTTCTCATTGTCTTGGAAGAAACACCTTTCCATTCTTTAAAATAAAGTCCCCAAAAATTCGAGGTAATGATAATGGTAGCCATGTGAAGAATCCAAGAACTAGCTCCATTCCCTAATTTACTTTCTCCCATTCCGTAAAAAAAGAATTGAAGAAACCAGGTAGTGCCAGCCACGGCAGCAAATAAATAATTCATCCGAAGCGGGGCTTTAGCATTTAAATAATCACCAAAGGACTTATTCGAAAAATTCAAGTACATACAGTAAACGAAATTAGTCAAAAACCCACCCCAAAGAACCACAATGAAAATAACATTATTTTGAAATAAAGGATCGCAACCTTTAGCGACTGCCACAGCTGCCATATCCTTTCCAGCTTCGATACCGAAATTAAAACAAGCGGAACATAAACCAGAGATAATAGCTACGATTAAACCTTTCGTTAAATTAAACTCCTTAATTGTTTCTTGTTTCTGCGCTTGTGACAACTCACTCTCTTTCATCATCCCTGCTTTTCCACACAGAAAAATGCCGAATACGCAGACTAAAATCCCCAATAATACCACTTGGCCGCCCGTGCTTCCTGCAATATGTGAGATCGTGTCTCCATCCACTCCCGCAAACTCCCGATAGATAGGCGGAACTAAAGCTCCGAAAATACTGCACAAACTTAACGCAATAGACATGCCTAGAGACATCCCTAAATAACGCATCGCTAATCCAAAAGTCAAGCCACCGATTCCCCACAAAACACCAAAAACAAAGGTCCAAAAAAACGTATCTGAATCAATGGTTTGAATAATATTCATAAAATCTGGAATGGTCAACCATGCAGCCAAGATAGGCACAATTAACCACGAGAAAACCCCGCCCACTATCCAGGCACTCTCCCAAGACCATACTTGAATCTTCCGATAAGGAATGTAAAAACTACCTGAAGCAAATCCGCCTAAGGAGTGAAAGAAAAGACCTAATATCGAACCCATAACTAGTAATTAATTGTAAATGTATAAGTCCCACCCTGTGGGTCTAAAAAAACCAATAGAATAAATAATTTGATTTTGATAAGGTTTAAAGCTAAAATCCCACTAAACTAGCATTATAAATTGAATATTTATGTATAAAAGACTACTGTTCTTTGCTATCATTGCCCTCGCTTTCTCTTCATCAGATGATTGGGCGGAATATTTAGGCGGTGCTGACAGAAATCACTATTCAACGCTGACACAAATTAATCCTACCAATGTAGATCAGGTAAAAGTAGCTTGGGAATATAGCCTACCTGATTCAGGTCAAATGCAAGTAAATCCACTTATCATAAAAGGAATCCTTTACGGAGTTAGTGCCTCAGTTCAGGCATTTGCATTAGATGCGGGTTCTGGACGTGAAATTTGGCGATTTGGAGATCCAGTGAAGAATTGGTCGAGTACATCCAGAGGGGTAAGTTATTGGACAAATGGAATTGAAAAACGAATTTTATATACGGCTGGACCTAATCTTTGGGCATTGAATGCGGAGACAGGAAAACCGATTCCCAGTTTTGGCGATCAAGGTAAAATTGATATTCATCTAGGATTACCCGCCATAGCTGCTAATAAATTCATCATTTCTAATACACCAGGGACTATCTATCGCAATCTTATAATCATGCCCGTACGCTTATCAGAAGGTGCAGATGCTGCCCCTGGTGATATACGCGCTTTTGATGTAATCACCGGGAAATTAGTTTGGACTTTTCATACCATCCCATATCCAGGTGAAAAAGGATATACTACCTGGCCAAAGGATGCCTATAAAAATACCCATACGGGTGCCGCCAATAATTGGGCAGGCATGGCTGTAGATAATGAAAAAGGAATACTTTTTGTTCCTACCGGTTCAGCAGGATACGATTTTTATGGAGGAAACAGAAAAGGAAGTAATTTATATTCGAATTGTCTACTCGCATTAGATGCAAAAACAGGCAAGCGTATATGGCACTTCCAAACCACGCACCATGATTTATGGGATCGGGATCTGCCAGCGCCGCCTAATTTAATTACGGTGACACACCAGGGAAAAAGGATTTCAGCTGTAGCCCAAATAAGCAAACAAGGATTTGTCTTTCTTTTTGACCGAGAAAGCGGAAAACCTCTTTTTCCTATTGTTGAGAAAAAGGTTTCAGCATCTACACTTAAGGGTGAAAAAGCTTGGTTAACACAACCCTATCCTACCCTTCCAAAACCATATGCAAGATTATCTCCTGAAATAGGATTGAATGACATTTCACCCTATGCAGAGAATAGAGAAGAATTATTAAGTACGTTAGCGCTAGTAAATAGAGCATGGCATGCAGCACCGTCAGAAAAAGGGAATCTGATTTTACCCGGATATGATGGCGGTGGAGAATGGGGAGGTGCCGCAGCTGACCCCCAGGGTATTTTATATGTCAATAGTAACGAAATGGGCTGGATTCAAACCATGGTACCAGCGGCACTCGCCCATAATCCAGCAGCAAAAGCTTACCAAAGCAATTGCATATCTTGCCATGGTACAGACAAAAAGGGGAATCCATTGAGTGGCTATCCATCGCTTGTTGATATTTCTTCTAGAAAATCGAGAACCTACATTCAACAAATCATTAACAATGGCAAAGGGATGATGCCTGGATTTAGCCACCTATCTTCAGCCGAAAAAGAAAACATCTTAACATATATCCTAAATGAAATTCCGAAAGAAGTAGTCTCCTCTAAAACAAAAGGGTATCAACCCCCTTACCAGATGACTGGATATAATAAATTCCTAGATTCAAAAGGCTTACCAGCTATAACTCCGCCATGGGGAACTCTTAATGCGATTGATTTAAATACGGGAAAATACCTTTGGAAAATACCATTTGGTGATGAACCT
>CAMDSI010000097.1 GCA_945906915.1 Spirosoma fluviale
GTTCTTCTCCAGTTGAAATAAGCTTCCATTCCTGAATTCATGAAGAAGGCTGCGTATTTTTGAGAAACAATTTTCTGGATCGCATTCGTCGCATCATAAGCAACAACTGATTGTGCATAGTACGTATCGAAGTTAAAGTTCACCGTGTACTTCGTTTGGTCAGCGGCATCTTTTGTACCCGTTTTAGAATACGTGAATGTATTAGCTCCATCTACGATACCGTAGAATGTATGAGATGCCTTGATACCTTTCTTGTACCAATCCTCAGCAGAACCTGATGCCCAACCACGTGCATACCCTTCAGCGATGTTAAAGCATAACTCAGGATATCCTACGATGAACGTGTTCTCTCCTGTGTAGTTTTGGTAGTAACGTGAACGGCTTTGGAAAGAGTAGATACCTGGAGCAAAACCTGCACCATTTGTCAAACCTGCATTCTTAGCCATGTCATCTATATTATCACCAGAACCGGCTCCACGGTAAGCCGTGAAATCTGAAGGTAATTTACCTGCTTTTAAATCTGAACCAGCCGGCTCGCAAGTAATCATCACACGTGGATCTTGAGTAGAAGTTAAGAACCCTACGTAGGTAGAAGCCATATTTTGACGCGTTGCATCGAAACCAAAGTTATCCGGATTAGATGGGTATTTGTTAAATGCGTTCCAAACAAATTGCAACGACTCTGCGTTAGACGCCATCATTGGGTATTTAGTAGCATTCGATACCATTTCAGCAAACTTCGCTTTAACACCGATTTCTGCATCTGTATCTTTCTTAGATAACGTGATTAATACACGTAAACGGTAAGCGTTCACTACTTTTTGCCATTTCTTCAAATCTCCACCGAAATAGAAATCACCAGAAACCGTTTCGCCTTTTGCGATTAATGTAGTCATATCCGCGTTTGCGTCGTCTAACCACTTCAAGATTTGAATGTAGATTACTTTTTGTGAATCGTATTTCGGAGCTGTATTTGCAATTCCTTTTAACGCATCCGTCATAGGTAAATCACCTACACGCTTCGACATTTGATCGAAGAAATACGCACGGAAGAATTTACCTAAAGCAGAGTATCCATTCACGTCAGCTAAACCTAGCTTTTTCGCTTCCTCCTCCATCTTTACTACGTTTTTCAACGTTGTAAATTGGTTTGGCATTTGACCTAAATTATATTCATTATTTGCATAATAATTATAATTAGAGCAATAAAACTGATTGTAACGCGCCTCCGCAGAAAATGGGCGACCATTATCATTCATTACATTTAATTCTACAGCCTGCAATACTAATGAGGCAGGAACCTGTACCGCGCGGTTAGAGTCTTTCTCTAACTGGTCGAACGATTTCTCGCAACTGCTTAATGCAATTAGAGAAAAGCCCAACATACCTAAGATGATATTTTTAACTTTCATTGTTTGTAACTTTTATATAAATGAAAAATTAGAATGTGAAGTTTAAGTTAACTCCGTAGCTTCTAACTGAAGGAGTTTGAGAACCTGTAACTCCGTCTGTCAAGTACTGAGACAAATCAGTATCTTTCGCTTCAGCGAAGTACAATAAGTTACGACCTACGAATGAAACATTCGCGGAAGAAACTGCTTTACCAAACCACTTAGTAGGAAGCTTAACTCCCACAACCACTTCTTTTAGCATTCCGAATGAACGGCTCATTAAGTTTCCTTCGTTTGTGTTGTAATAACGTCCTACGTAATCTTGAACATACGTTTTCACCGTGTTTGGAGCGAATTGTAATTCAGAGAAGTTCGTTACTTTACCGTTTGCATCATACTTGATCGCAACGCCATTAGAAACAACCACACCTTGACCTACAAAAGCTTTCACACCTAAAGCGTCTTGAGGACGAGCTGCTGCAAAGATGCCTTGCGTAGTTCCAATGTGACGACCACCACGGTACGTTTGCTGTTGCGTGTAGTTAATGATTTTACCTCCGATACGACCATCAAATAAGATGCTTAAGCTTACATTCTTGTAAGTAAACTTGTTATTTAAACCAAATACAAAGTCAGGGTTTGCATTTCCTAAGTATTGCGATTGTGTTCCAGTTAATCTTTCTGGAATACCACCTGAAGTATTGATGATTTTTCCATCTGGAGTGCGAACGAAAGCTGAACCATAAATTTTATCCGTACGATCACCCACTTTTAAGAAGGTATTTAAATTCGTGATACCTGGATAAATTTCAGTTAACGTTTGCTCGAAAGTAGAATAGTTCGCTAATACATCCCAGCTAAAGTCAGCCGTTTGGATAGGTGTTCCTGTTACCGAGATCTCATACCCTTTTTTCTGCGTCTTGATACCATTCACTAAAGCTGATGTATAACCTGATGTAGATGAGATAGGTAATGAGAAGATAGAAGGACCATCATTCGAGATGAAATAAGCTGCATCAATCGCGATACGGTTTTTCAATAAACGCAAGTCCATACCGAATTCCGTCTGAGAAGTCTCTGATGGATTCAAGTTCGGGTTGCTCAATTCGTTACCGTAAACTGCACCTGTTTGGTTATTATAATAGAAACCAGTAGAGTAAACCGTATTGTTTTGGTAAGATGGACCATCGTAAGGAGAATTATAGTTTTCTCCAGAATACGTTCCTACACGGTTATCAATCGTAGATGAAGTTAAACCATCTTTCACATTTGCATACGATCCGCGGAATTTCAAGAAAGAAACTACTTCTGGTAAATTTACATAATCAGATACTACTGAAACGGCTCCGAAGGAAGGGTAGAAGAAGGAGTTCTTACCAGCTGGTAACGTAGATAATTTATCCAAACGACCTGTAGCAAATACGGTTAAGAATTTCTTATAAGAGAAGTCAGCTGAATAATACGCTGAAAGCACTTGCATGTCAGAGCCAAAATTACCTACCTGAACTGGAAGAGCCGAGTTCGAGAAGTTATATAAACCTGGAACGTTCAAATAGTTCGTAGATGCAAACATTGACTTGTATTGGAAAAGACGTTGTGATGCACCCGCGTTAATCTTCGTATTAAAGCCTGGTAATAAGTCTTTATCGAATGTTAACAATAATTCTGTGTTGTTCTCAAATAAAGAACGACGATCCTCGCGGTAATCACCACGACGCTCATCACGACCATAGGTACCTGCAGAGTAAGGGAATTTCTCCGTGCGAACCATATCCCAAGTAGTTACTTGCGTACGAGCTAATAAATTCAAGTTCTCGTTAAACGTGTAACGTAAAGACGCTTGACCTATGATATCTGTCTTGTAGTGTGAGCGTAACCACTCGTATGACATGAAATATGGGTTATTGTAACGTTGGTATTCCGCATAGATTTGCTGAACGCCTTCCTTACCTTTTTGCCAGTAGTTTTTCATATCATCCATGTTCCAGTCTGCTCCTGCCCAATAAACGATATTATAAATAATCGAGTTAGGACCGTAGTTCACATCTGGAATGTTAGGCGTGTATTGACGATTATACTGTAAGTTCGACTCAAACTTTAATTTGTTAGAGAACTTGTAATCAGCCGTAATGTTAAAGTTCGTCATATTCAATTGGGTATTAGGAACAATACCTTTTTGATAGATATGAGACGTAGAGAAACGCAAGTTATACTTCTCACCTGTTGCAGCAACCGAAATATTATTCGTAGATAAGATACCTGTTTCTAAGAAACGCTTTAAGTTGTCTTTACCACGAGCAATCCAAGGAGTGCTTGAACGTTTGCCTGTGATTGGATCTACTGGAGAATCGTATTGTGGAATTAATTGTCCGTTAAAACGTGGACCCCAACCACCATCGTAGTCACCGTCGTTCAAACCACCACCTTTACCATCACCGAAAGCATACGTACCGTGATCACCAGGACCATATTCGTCTTGCACTTCTGGGATCGCATAGAAACCTGATTGCATTTGAGTAGAAGAGTTAACTTCTACTGAGAAACCGCGCTTATCAGCTGAACCACGTTTTGTCGTGATTAAGATCGCACCGTTCTTACCGCGGAAACCATAAAGTGCAGAAGCAGATGCTCCTTTTAAAACTGAATAAGTTTCGATATCATCCGGAGAGATATTCCAAGTATCTGAGTTAATCGGCACACCATCTACTACATAAAGTATAGTAGAGCTACCACGTAAAGAGATATTAGGCTTACGTAATAATTCTGGTTGTGAACCGATCGTCAAACCAGCTACGCGACCTGATAATGCGTTGATCGCATTAGGCTCACGTGCTTTAATCGTGCTAGCTCCGTCTACTGTTTGGATGGCAACACCGATTTTACGAATATCTTTCTTGATACCCAAAGCCGTTACAACTACTTCTTGTAATTGTTTTTCGTCTTGAGATAAAACGACGTTTAGTTCTGAAACATTCCCAACAGCTACCTCTTTAGAAGTATAGCCAATCATAGAAAATTGTAATACTTCGTTTCCTGATACTGAGATCGAATAAGCACCTTGTGCATCCGTTAACGTACCCTTAGAACTACCCTTTACCCGGATAGTAACACCTGGAACACCTGATTTCTCCTCTACGGAAGTAACCGTTCCTTTCAAACTACGCGATTGACCAAATGAGGTCATACTTACCGTAGAAATTAATGCAAAAACAAGCCAAATCAACGATTTGGGGCTCATTTTAGCAAAAAACATTTGTACATTGTTTTTCATATGAGTTAGTTTATTAAATATTTGCACAAAAATAAGCCCGATATTTAAAGGCTATTAATCCGATAAAACAAGAAATGATTAAGAAAACGCGTCGCGTATTACGCCTATGTTATGCCTCGTTTTGGAAATAAATTTTTCAGCATAAAAACTTAGAAAAGTGCAATATATTAAAGCATAATAATTTGATTATTTCGGGTTAATAGATCGGTAATTTTGAGGTGCTAACTTAACCGCATGAAAGAGATTAAATTAGTTGTTTTAGATATGGCGGGTACCACGGTGGCTGATCAACATGAGGTGGAATATTGCTTTAAACAAGCTGCCATAAAAAACGAATTGCATTCCAGCGATGAGCGTATTTTAGCGCTGCAAGGCTATGCTAAATTATATGTGTTTACATTGCTGTGGACAGAGCAATTAGGGGAAGGGGATTCACGGATTTCAGAACTTGCCTTGCAATCCTATCAAGACTTTAAAGCTATTCTGGAAAATCATTACCGGACTCAGCCCGTTTACCCTACGGAAGGCTGCATAGAATTATTCGAAGCCTTGCATGCGAAAGGAATTAAAATTGCTTTAACGACAGGTTTTTACCGCGAGGTAGCTGATATTATTTTAGGTCGTTTAGGCTGGGTTCCTTCCCTTCAAGCTACTGATGGCATTCATCTTTCTGTGACACCAGATGAAGTGAATGGAGAAGGAAGACCTTCCCCTGCCATGATTCAGTATGCGATGGAGAAACTCGGTATTACAGATGTGGAAGAGGTGATCAATGTGGGGGACACTCCGGTTGATCTTCTCTTTGGTAAAAATGCTGGTGTTCGTTATGCCTTAGGCGTTTGTAATGGTACACATACCCGCGAGCAATTAGCCGCGCATCCGAATGATGGTTTACTAGATAAAATTTCTGATTTACGCTCTTATGTATAAGAACAGAAAATACGATTTAATCATTGTGGGCGGTGGAGTAATAGGCACCTATTGCGCCTATCACGCCCTTAGAAAAGGAAAAACCGTTTTATTATTAGAGAAAGATGCGCAACCTTACGAAGCTAGTTTTCGGAATTTTGGGCAAGCAGTTCCATCTGGACAAGCCTTAGATTCCTGGTTTGATTATGGTCGAAAATCCTTGAAAATTTATAAGGATCTACAACAAGAAACCGATATTTCTGTGGTGAAAAATGGTTCTTGGTATGTGGCATCCGATGATCAAGAAATGGCCTTATTGGAGGAGATGTTACAGCTCTTTAAAGAACGTGATTATACCTCGCGTCTATACACGGCTTCTGAAACCTTAGAAATCAATCCACATTTTAAGAAGGACTATGTGAAGGGCGGATTATTTATTCCAGACGAAGCTTCGCTGAATCCACTGGTTATGGTACACCGAGTACGTGAATTTATGATTAAGCATTTAGGCTTGCATTATCAGAATCATTGTCCGGTGATAGGTGTGGAGAAAAAGCGCGGGGTGGCCATGATTAGCACGTCGAAAAAACAAACGTTTTGGGGGGATCAAGTAATACTGGCGAATGGCCGTGATACGCAATTTTTATTGCCGGAATATTATCCTACCGAAATGCTAAAAATCAGCAAATTGCAGATGATGCGTTTGGCACCACAAAAGAAGATCTTGAAATCCAATATTTTAACTGGCTTAACGATTCGCCGATACGATAGTTTTAAATCTTGTCCGTCCTACGCTAAAATTCACACCACTGCTGAACAAAAAGTGCTGCAAGATAAAGGCATCCATATCTTGTTTAAACAAGCGGATGATGGCTCCATTATTTTAGGTGATTCCCACGAATATGTGCCGGCGAATGATGCGGCGAATTTTGGGTTTGAAGTGTCTTCAGAAATCAATGAAATGATGTTACAAGAGGCAAAACGAATTACTTCACTCGAAAACTGGACGGTCGATTCGACTTGGGCAGGTTTTTACCTACAAGGAACGCATTCAGAAGTGTATACCAAAGTCGTGGATGACGTTATCCATATTATCAATGGAATCGGTGGAAAAGGAATGACCACTTCCCCTGGTTTCACTGCAGAATACATTCAAAATCTATACGCATGAAAAAATTCATCACCCTTTGCCTAATTAGTGCACAATTATTCGCCCAAAAAGCCCCTAAAAATGTCATCTTTTTAATAGGGGATGGAATGGGTGTTAGTCAAATATATGCTGGTTTAACAGCGAATCGGGGGCACCTAAATCTCGAACGCGTGAAGGTAATTGGCTTTCATAAAAACCAGGCTTCTGACAATTATGTGACAGATTCAGCGGCAGGTGCAACGGCATTTGCTACGGGGAAACAAACCTATAATGGAGCTATTGGATTAGACTCATTGAAAGTCCCTTCTGTCACTCTTTTAGAAATGGCGGAGCAAAAAGGATTATCCACTGGTCTTGTTTCTACCTGCGATATTACGGACGCGACTCCCTCTTCTTTCATTGCACATCAGCGTACTCGCTCCATGCACGAAGAGATTGCTTTGGATTTTCTTAAGACGAAGGTAGATGTCGTGATTGGTGGTGGAAGGAAGTATTTTGAGAAGCGAAAAGATGGTTTAAATCTGCTAGATACCTTACGTAAAAAGGGGTACGAGGTGCGTCGAGAATTGAATTTAGACGGAGTCACAAAGGGTCCGCTTTTCGCTTTGTATGCAGAAGAAAATCCGATCAAAGTGATGGAAGGTCGAGGCGATGCGTTATTGAAATCTTCTAAAAAATCTATTGAAATTCTGGGTCAAAACAAAAAAGGATTTTTCGTTATGATCGAAGGTTCACAGATCGATTGGGGCGGCCATGCGAATGACGCAGATTACGCGATTACGGAAATGGTCGACTTCGATAAGAGCATCGGTTTTGCTCTTGATTTTGCGGCGAAAAACAAGGAGACTTTAGTGATTATTACAGCGGACCACGAGACAGGTGGGATGGCGTTGATGGGCGGAAATATGAAGACTGGTGAGGTTAAAGCGGCTTTCACTAC
>CAMDSI010000098.1 GCA_945906915.1 Spirosoma fluviale
TAAAGCCGTGTCAGGCTTTAGGAACACCACAGGTTCTGTGGGTCTCTCATTCGATAATTCAGCGATATGATCAACGTAATTACGACCGATGCAAATTATTTTCATGACTTATTTCAATACTTCTGAAACTAAACGAGCTGCATCTTTCAATAAAACAGCAGAGAATACTTTCAAACCTGAACTATTAATGATAGCCGCACCTTCTTCTGCATTAGTCCCTTGTAGACGAACAATAATTGGAATTTTAATTTCTCCAATGTTTTTATAGGCTTCAACAACCCCATTCGCAACACGATCACAACGTACAATACCACCAAAGATATTGATCAAAATAGCTTTCACATTCGGATCTTGAAGAATAATACGGAATCCAGCTTCTACTGTTTTTGCATTAGCTCCACCCCCCACGTCAAGAAAGTTAGCGGGATCACCACCAGATAATTTAATAATATCCATGGTAGCCATCGCTAAACCAGCTCCGTTTACCATGCAACCTACATTACCATCTAATTTCACGTAGTTTAAATCATTTTCAGACGCTTCCACCTCTAAAGGATCTTCCTCTTCAATATCACGTAAAACCGCTAAGTCTTTATGACGAAATAAAGAATTATCATCAATGTCAACTTTAGCATCCACTGCTAAAATCTTATCATCAGACGTCTTCAACACAGGGTTGATTTCGAACATAGATGAATCTGTCTCCACATAAGCACGGTAAAGTGACTGGATGAATTTAACCATCTCTTTCAAAGCTGCTCCGCTTAAACCTAAAGCAAAGGCTACTTTACGCGCTTGGAAGTCTTGCAGACCTACGCGTGGATCAATCCATTCTTTGATAATTTTTTCTGGGCTATGCTCAGCCACTTCTTCGATATCCATTCCACCTTCCGTACTTGCCATGATTACATTGCAAGCTTTAGCGCGGTCTAATAAGATCGATAAATAATATTCTTTAGGCTCAGAATCACCTGGATAATATACATCCTCAGAGATTAAAACCTTATTCACTTTCTTTCCTTCGGGTCCCGTTTGATGGGTAATTAATTGCATTCCCAAAATTTGAGAAACACGTTCTTTTACTTCATCTAAGCTTTTAGCTAATTTAACGCCACCCCCTTTTCCACGGCCACCCGCATGAATTTGAGCTTTAACAACAAACCATCCAGTACCAGTTGTAGCTTTTAATTGTTCAGCAGCAGAAATGGCCATGTCAACCGAGTCCACTACAATCCCTTCTTGAATGCGCACTCCGAAACCTTTTAAGATTTCTTTTGCTTGATATTCGTGAATATTCATTTAGTAAAATTTTAATTTCGTGAAATTACTATTTATTTGCGTAAATATTAAATATGAAGTCATTCATTCCCATTTTCTAAAAAAAAGACAAAAAAATGTTAGAATTAAAAAATATTTCCAAAAGTTATGGGACTCAATTAATTCTAGACAATATCTCTTTACAGGTAAAAGAGTCTGAAATGGTTAGCATTTTAGGCCCATCTGGTTCCGGAAAAAGTACACTCTTGCAAATCATTGGAATGCTGATGAAAGCAGACGCAGGATCTGTTAATTTAGATGGATTATCCTATGAGTCCCTAACGGAAAAAGACCAAGCTAGTTTTAGAAATCAAAAATTGGGATTTGTTTTTCAATTCCATAATTTATTGGGTGAATTCACTTGTGAAGAAAACATAAAATTCCCTTTATATATAAAAGAAACCACTTTAAATGAATCGGATGAAGCCTTGTTCGAAAAGATCATTCAAACTTTGGGTATACAGGATATTTTAAAAAAATTACCTTCTCAAATCTCAGGCGGCGAACAACAACGCGTCGCGGTAGCCCGAGCTCTCATTAATCGCCCATCTCTATTATTGGCAGATGAACCTACTGGAAATCTCGATAATAAAAACGCCGAAACCTTATATGCCTTATTCGTTGAATTGAAGGCTGTTTGGGAACAAAGAATCATTATGGTCACACATAACGAGAAATTAACCTCTCATTCAGATCAGGTTATTTATCTAAATTCTGGACGAATCGAATAGAATTACTGCCAAAATGTCATAAATTTGCAATCTAAATTTCATTGATTGTAAAATGCAGGATTTAAAAGTTTTGACGAAGGAAGAAAAAGATGGCTTAGATGTTCCTAGAATTTCGGAAGATCAAGCGGTGTCTAATTCTTTTGGCAAAAAAGTTTATATCGAAAGTTATGGTTGCCAAATGAATTTCGCCGATTCAGAAGTGGTTACCTCTATTCTGCAAGAAAACGGGTATACGACTACATCAAACCTGAAAGAAGCACATACTATATTATTGAATACCTGTGCCATTCGGGAGAATGCAGAACATAAAATTCGCCATCGCCTGCAAGTTTTTACTCATTTAAAGGCTAAGAATCCAGCTTTAACTATAGGTATTCTCGGTTGTATGGCAGAGCGTTTAAAGACCAAGCTAATCGACGAAGAAAAAATTGTGGATTTAGTAGCTGGTCCAGATGCGTACCGTGACTTACCTTCCTTATTAGAAGAAGTTTCAGATGGCCAAAAAGCTATCAACGTCTTCCTTTCCAGGGAAGAAACCTACGGAAATATTGAACCAGTTAGATTAAACTCCAATGGAGTAACTGCCATGGTAAGTATTATGCGGGGTTGTGATAATATGTGCACATTTTGTGTGGTACCTTATACAAGGGGTCGAGAAAGATCACGCGATTTGCCTTCCATCTTAAATGAATGTGAAAAGCTATATGCGCAAGGATACAGGGAAGTTACTTTATTAGGTCAAAATGTGGATTCTTATAAATGGTCAAGTGATTCAGGTGATCTAGTCAATTTTGCCTCTTTATTAGAAGCGGTCGCCTTAGTTAATCCACTCCTACGCGTTCGATTCTCTACTTCTCATCCGAAAGACATTACAGATGAAGTATTGTATACGATGAAAAAATACGATAATATCTGTAAGAACATACACCTTCCAGCCCAAAGCGGAAGCAACCGCATATTAGAACTTATGAATCGTTCCTATACACGTGAATGGTATTTAGAACGCATTAAAGCTATTCGCTCTATTTTAGGTGACGAATGTGGTATATCACAAGATATGATTTCGGGATTTTGTTCAGAAACAGAAGAAGATCACCAGGAAACTTTATCCTTATTAACGGAAGTTGAATATGATTTCGGTTACATGTTTGCCTATTCTGAACGTCCAGGAACTCCCGCTGAAAAGAAATTTGCTGATGATGTTCCAGAAGAAGTAAAAATGAGACGACTGCAAGAGATCATTGATCTTCAGCGATTACACTCGGCTAAACGCAATGAAATGTGGGTAGGAAAAAAAGTGCAAGTATTAATAGAGGGGGATTCGAAGAAATCGAAACTACATCATTTTGGAAAAATAGATTCAAATAAAGTCGTTGTTTTTCCTAAAAAGAATGAAGTGAAAGGGGATTATGTTTTTGTGAATGTAACTCATTGTACATCAGGAACTTTATTAGGTGAATTATGTTAGATAACAGCCATCTTGCTAGTATAAAAGCGCGTTTTGGGATTATTGGAAACGCTCCTGCCCTATTACGCGCCATATCTGTAGCTGAACAAGTAGCAGCCACAGATATGACCGTATTGATAACGGGGGAAAGTGGATCTGGTAAAGAATCCTTTTCTAAGATCATTCATTCCCTTTCTAAGCGAAAGCATGGTTCGTTTATTGCCGTGAACTGTGGTGCCATTCCAGAAGGGACTATTGATTCCGAATTATTTGGCCATGAAAAAGGATCCTTCACTGGTGCTATCGAGGCTAGGAAAGGCTATTTTGAAGTAACAGATGGCGGAACTATTTTCTTAGATGAAATTGCTGAAATGCCATTAGGAACCCAAGCGCGCTTATTGCGTGTCCTAGAAAATGGCGAGTTTTATCGGGTAGGTTCATCTAAGGTTCAGAGAACGAATGCGCGTGTTGTAGCAGCCACTAACCTTAATCTTCAGCAAGCGATAGAAAAAGGCAAATTTAGAGAAGACCTCTATTATCGTTTAAGTACCGTACCAATTTATGTCCCTCCTCTTCGAGAACGTGGAGATGATATTGAATTATTATTTAGAAAATTTACCACTGATTTCTCTGAGTCACATCGTGTAAAACCGATTATGCTAACGAAGGAGGCTAAGGATTTGCTTCAAAAACAGCGCTTTCCTGGTAATATTAGACAACTAAAAAATTTGGCTGAGCAAATTTCTGTATTGGAAATAGGCGATCGAATTATCGATGAAATCCAATTGCAATACTATTTAGAGTTCAACGAACCTAAATTAGGCAATTCGGTTGTAAAAGCAGATGCTTTCAACGGGCCAGAAGGAATAAATGAACGAGAGATCTTGTATAAGATCTTATTCGATTTAAAACGAGATGTAACAGAATTAAAGAAGATTCTTTTAAAAGTGGTGGAATCTGATCAGTCTAAAGGCTACGAAATCCTTCATGATAACAGGGCCATTTTTGAAGAAGTTCGCCATACAGCTGATTCGCCTACTTTAAATGCTGGCTTAACCTTGCCTATGCACGAACAGGAGGAAACAAAATTTGAGGAGGAACTCATTGATTCTAGCTTTGAAGAAGTTATCTTGCCAGCGAATGATGTCACCTTATCATTAGAAAAACAGGAAAAAGAAATCATCATTCGTGCATTAAAGAAGAATAAGAACAAACGTAAATACGCTGCTAAAGATCTTGGCATATCAGAACGAACGTTATATCGTAAAATCAAGCAATATGATTTGGAGGAATTGGATTAATATTTTTGTTTTCGCAAGCCTTATTTTAGGCCTGTCCTCCTGCTATAGCTTTAAAGGGGCTAGTTTAGACCCTAAATTACAGACTATTCAGGTTAGCAACATTCGGATGGAAACAGCTGGAGGGCCTGCTAATTTAACTTTGGAGATAAACGAGAAATTAAAAGAGTATTTCCAACGTAATACCTCGCTAAAAATCAACAACAAGAACCCTGATTTAACCATTGAAGGAAGTATAGTAGGCTATGAATTAACTCCTCAAGCTCCTACTGGAGATGATAAAGCCGGTTTAAATAGAATCACATTACGGATTCAATTTCGTTTAACTAATAGATTAGATGAGGACAAAAACTTTGAGCAAGAATTTTCTTTCTACCAAGATTTTCCTCAAAGTCAAACTTTAACGCAAGTAGAAAAGACTTTAATCCCTAAACTAGTGGATCAAATTATTTTAGATTTGTTTAATAAAATTGCAGGGGACTGGTAAAATGAATATGTCTAAGGCACAAAAACTTTGGTTCTTATTGAACAAAATAGAACGAACAGACCAGCAAGATTTAGCAATAGATAAGTCTGCTTATCCTTTTTTCTATCTATTACATTGGAATGAGCGTTTTTCAGTCTTAAAGCAACAAAGAATAGCCTTGCAGTCTGCTCAGCGAAAACACTATTTCCAATCAATCTATGATATTTCAGCAGAGTCATCTGAAAAACTAATAGAAGTAATCCCTGCGGAGGAAATAAAAGCTATACAAGATTCGATTATTGATCAATTCATTCTCAATCAACCCACTTTATCTAAGCCTAAGCGATCTAGTGACGAAGATGAACCGGTTGAGGATTTAGCAGCGGTAGAATTTACCTTGCCGGTTTCTGAAACTATTGCGATTCTATTAACTAAACAAGGCAAATATTTGCAAGCGATTGAATTATATGAGAAGTTAAGTTTGATTAAACCTGAAAAAAGGCTTTACTTTGCATCTCGAATTTCAGAATTACAAAATTTACTAACAGAATAAATATGTTTACTTTACTTATTTCATTGATAATTATCTTCTCTGCCTTATTAGTCGTACTTATTTTAGTACAAAATCCTAAGGGTGGTGGTATTAGTGGAGAATTTTCGTCTTCAGGTGCTACGCAAATGTTTGGTGTTCAAAAAACAGGGGACATTGTTGAGCAATTAACTTGGGGCTTCTCTATTGCTATTCTAGTATTAGTTTTAGTGACGAATTTCACTCTATCTGAAACAAAAGAGGCAAGTACTTCGGTGAATGTCGAAAAAGCAGCTACAAAAACTGTTCCCGTTGCTCCTGCTCCAGTGGCTCCGAAGCAATAGTTATTACAGTTTTTTGTTTATTTATACTGCCAAAATTTCAGCAATGAGTTTTGGCATTATTATTGTTTGACCTATTGTACCATGTTTGCGCATGGGAGTATAATCTCTAATTTTAAATTAAATTTATAACACATGTCAAATTTAAGTATTAAGCCCTTAGCGGATCGGGTTATTGTGGAGCCAGCTCAAGCTGAAGAGAAAACAGCATTTGGTATTATTATTCCTGACACAGCGAAAGAGAAACCACAAAAAGGATTGATCGTAGCGGTAGGAAATGGAAAAAAAGATGAGCCTATTACAGTTAAAGTAGGCGATTCTGTTTTGTATGGTAAATACTCAGGTACAGAAATCACTATTGATGGTAAAGATTACTTGATCATGCGTGAGTCTGACATTTTTGCAGTTTTATAATTTTAACAATTCATTAATTACAAAATCATATGGCAAAGGAATTATTTTTCGACAGCGAAGCGCGCGAAAAGATGAAAAGAGGGGTTGATACCCTTGCAAATGCGGTTAAAGTAACATTAGGGCCTAAAGGTCGTAACGTTATCATTGATAAAAAATTCGGATCACCTTCTATTACTAAAGATGGTGTATCTGTAGCAAAAGAAATCGAATTAGAGGATCCAGTTGAAAACATGGGAGCTCAACTTGTTAAGGAGGTTGCTTCTAAAACAGCTGATCAAGCAGGTGATGGTACAACTACAGCAACTGTTTTAGCACAATCAATCTACACGATTGGTTCTAAAAACGTAGCAGCTGGTGCTAACCCAATGGATCTTAAAAGAGGTATTGAGAAAGCAGTAGAAGCAATTGTAGCGGATTTAAAGAAACAATCTCGTGCCATTACTACTTCTAAAGAAATCGCTCAGGTTGCAACTATTTCTGCTAATAACGATTCAGAAATCGGAACGATGATCTCTTCAGCAATGGAGAAAGTAGGTCGCGAAGGTGTAATCACAGTAGAAGAAGCTCGTGGTACAGAGACGGAAGTGAAGACAGTGGAAGGTATGCAATTCGATCGCGGATATTTATCTGCCTATTTTGTAACGAATACGGACAAGATGGAAGTCGAATTAGAGAAACCATTCATCTTAATTTCTGAGAAAAAGGTTTCTTCTATGAAAGAATTACTACCTGTATTAGAGGCAGTTGCTCAAACAGGTCGTCCCCTATTGATTATTTCTGAAGATGTCGATGGAGAAGCTTTAGCTACATTGGTAGTCAACAAAATGCGTGGTGCATTAAAAGTGGCTGCTGTTAAGGCTCCAGGTTTTGGTGATCGTCGTAAAGCTATGTTAGAAGATATCGCTATCCTAACTGGTGGTACGGTAATCGCTGAAGAAAGAGGTTTCAAGTTAGAAAATGCTACAATCGAATATTTAGGTCAAGCTGAAAAAATCATTATTGATAAAGACAATACGACCATCGTAAATGGTGCTGGTACGAAAGATAATATCGATAATCGCGTTAATCAGATTAA
>CAMDSI010000099.1 GCA_945906915.1 Spirosoma fluviale
AAATACCCTTGAAAAGCTAGTGTCGAACCTATGGCATCCGAATCCGGATTGAAATGGGCGGTGATCACGACTTTTGTGCCGGGAATTAGCTGGGATTTTAACTCAGAGATGGAGGTCATAAAATGGTTTTGCCAGAAATAAATTTGGGCGAACGCAAAGTTAAAGATAAATTTGTTGAAAATTATACCCATGTCAACAAATAGAACTTTTACCATGATTAAGCCGGATGCTGTTGCAGAAGGTCACACTGGTGCTATCATTCAACAGATTGAGAAAGCCGGTTACAAAATTATAGCTCTCACTAAATTGCAGATGAGTCCAGCGCAAGCAGCCGAATTTTATGCGGTACATCAAGCGCGTCCTTTTTTCCAAAGCCTATGCGACTTCATGACGATGGGAGAAATCATTCCGATGATTTTGGAGAAAGAAAATGCAGTGGAGGATTTCCGCAAATTGATCGGTTCGACAAATCCGGCGGATGCTGCGGAAGGGACTATTCGGAAAAATTTTGCCAAATCCATTGAGGCAAATGCCATCCACGGATCCGATTCAGATGAAAATGCGGCCATCGAAGGCGCATTCTTCTTCCCAGGAGTCTAAAAATTAGCGGTGTTTGTAGAAGAGAAATCCGTTCTCTTCTTTAAGGAAGATCAGGTTAGGGTGATACTTAAACCGGTCTTCTGCATCCGCTTTCATAATAAAAAAAGCAGGTCTATCCAGTTTCTTTGCGGCTAAAAGCACATCGCCAGCGGGTGTCCCTGTGGGCTTTTGGAAATATAATAAATGGGCATAGGACTTAAATCCGACAGGTTCGATGTATACTTTTTGTCCTGCTTTCGCGATGTAAAAATCAATCACGGTTCCCTGGGTATAGCCCTCAATTTTAGGAACCACCACCGCCATATAGGTCATAATAACGATAATCGACGCGGACATCAGCGAATGCAATTTCTTCGTGAACAAAAAATAGATCACCGAAATACCGTAAACCACCCCGATTAAAAACTCCCATCCCGCCCAATAAACAGGCGCCTGCAAATTGCCTTGCACAAAAACATCTTTGATGTAAGGAATGATGGCGCCCGCATTTTGGCCTATTAAAGGAACGGCCGTCAAAACCACCGCCAATAGCAGCCCAACCACTCCCATAGCGGTCATATTCTTCCAATTCCACCGGTATCCTTCCCATTGCCATTCCTGAATAACAAGTGCAGAAAAATAAGTCAACGGAATCCAGCACATCGAAGAATAGTGTACAATTTTCGTCTTCACGATGCTAAATAGAATCAGCACCACAAAAAACAACACTTTCATCCAGTTCGAGAAATCTAACTCCTCTCGCTTCCATCTAAACAAACGTGCCCCTGCCCAAATCGAGACAGGAAAGCAGCCAATCAACAACACAACAAAATGGTAATAGAAAGGCTGTCCGTGTCCGGCATCCCCCGTCGTCATCAAGCGAACTTGGTAGGTGAAAAAATCCTCAATAATCTGCCAGCCAAATTTATAAGCTATCAGTCCATACCAGGCAGCGAAAAATAAAACAGAGATCAAACCTGCTACGACCGCTCCTGTGAATAAACGAGTTGTTACAAGCGATCGATAAAATAATCCCACCGATAACAGCGTCAAAGCCCAAAGTAAAAGTGCAGCGGGACCTTTAGTCAACAACGCTAAACCAATGGCTATACCAGCTAAAATCACATTTTGAAAGCGGCTAGAATCCTTAAAAAACTCAGCGAAAAAATAAACGCCCAGAAAAATTAACAGATTAAAAAGCGGATCAATAATCCCCGAACTCGCGTACACATGCGGGGTAATCGCCACTAAATAGGAGAAGGCCCAAAGATGACCAAAATTCTCATTCCAAGTCTTCTTTCCAATGGCATACAGCGTGCAAAGCGTCGCAATGCCAATTACTGCATTGGGAAAACGGGCCGCAAATTCCATCGAAATGTCGGATTGGCCTGAAAAAGAATCAAAGGCCAGGAAGCTCAAAGCCTGCAACCACAAGAACAAAGGGGGCTTCTCCCAGAAGGGCTGAAAGTTGATTTGGACGCTAAAAAAATCCCCCGTCACAATCATCTCCCGGGCCGATTCTGCAAAATTCACCTCATCCCAATCGAATAAATGTGTCGATCCCAAAAAGGGAATATAGATCGCCGCACCTACGAGAACCCAGAAAAGATAAGGTTTATTTTGAAGGGCTTTTAGCATAGATCAGGGTATAAAATAAATAGGATGACGCTGTACCGATGGCTGCACCCACCAGGGTATCTACCGGAAAATGTTGAAATAAATAGACTCTAGAATAGGCCACTCCCACGGCCAATAAACCAGCGACTAGGCCCCAGGACAAACGGCGCAGTAAGACCGCTATCCAGAAAAACATAAAAAAAGCGGCCCCCGTGTGACCGGACGGCATTGAATTGTATTCACTAATCAGCAAACCAGGTATGATATGCCATTTAACACCTGAGCTTGCAAAATAAGCCAAAGGCCGTAAGGACTCCGCAAACACGAAATGCTTCAAGCCTTGAATCAACGCAGTAGAAAAAGCATAGGAATAGACATAAGGCAAAGCGTATTCTTTTCGAAAGCGAAACAAGTAAATCAGAAACAGGATGGGCAAAACCACTTCAGCAATGGAAGTTAGTGCTTGAAAGACAAGGTCGGCAGCAGCGGAATGATTTCCGTTGATTAATTGCAGTTGATCGAGACGCGTGAAAGAGCTTACTCCTAGCCAGCCTATCACTTCAAAAATAAAAAAGATCCCTAAAAAAGCTTTTACAGCCGGAGTCCAATGCTTCATATCCCGAAATTACGAATTTGTTATCTCCATCTATTGCTGTTTTCGAATATTTTCGTAATTTCGCATTCTTTTTTACCCAAGAGTGAAAATGAACGTCCTAGAAGCATACCAGATACCGATACTTTCTTTAGAGGATAAAGTATACCCGTATTCCTTCACAGGTAACGACGAGTTTTTCGCTGCTTTCGAGCAGGAATGGGTACAAAAAGGCGAATTTAACGCAAAAGTGACGTTAGATAAAGGAGCCACCATGATTCAGGTTAGACTGATCATCGAGGGTCATTTGAAATTAATTTGCGACCGATCGAATGAGGAATTTGAATTCCCTATTCACCTAGATGAGAAGATTATCTATAAATTCTCGGATCACAATGAAGACATGGGAAATAATTTGTTCTTACTAGACAGAAAGTCCCCTAAGTTAGATTTATCGCAAGATTTATTTGATTTCATTGCTTTGCAGGTGCCTATGAAAAAATTGCATCCGCGGTTCGTAAAACCCTTAGAAGAAGACGTAGATGGCGAGTTGATTTATACAACAGACCCGGAAGACGATAAAGCAGATCAGGAGCCAGAAATGGATCCTAGATGGGCAGCATTAAAAAAATTAACAGATAATAATTAATAAATAACAATACCATGGCACATCCTAAAAGAAAAATCTCTACTACTCGTCGTGATACAAGAAGAGCGCATGATTTCGGAACCCCTAAGCATTTAGGAGTAGATCCACAAACAGGCGAAACTCACCTTTATCACCGTGCTCACGTACATGAGGGAAACTTGTTCTACAAAGGAAAAATGATCGTTGAAGGATTCACGGTTAAGTAATTACCTGATAGACTACAGCTTTTCTCTGTTTTTTCAGCAAAACTGAAAAAATCCCGTTAAAATGCTATTTTTTGACTAAATTTAATACTATTTTTACCAAAAGATTTAGTAATTAAACACAATTGAATGAAAATAGCCGTTGATGTGATGGGCGGGGATTATGCCCCAGAAGCAATAATACAAGGAATACTTTTATCGTTAACCAGTCTTTCAAACGACGACACTATACTAGCCGTAGGTCCTAAGGACACCATCGAGCAATTATTAGCGAAACACGGGTATGCTGGTAAGCAAATTACCATCATTCCTGCGGACCAAGTAATTGAAATGGGTGAACATCCGACTAAGGCATTATCTCAAAAACCCAATTCCAGCATCGGAGTTGGGTTTCATCTTTTAAAAGAAGGCAAAGCAGACGTCTTTGCTTCTGCGGGAAATACCGGCGCTATGATGGTCGGATCTTTATTTTCCGTAAAAACTATCGAAGGAATTTCTCGCCCAGCGATTGCCGGTTTCGTACCTCAAGAGGACGGCACCTATTCATTAATGTTGGATATTGGCGCGAATGCTGATTGCAAGCCTGAGATGTTAGACCAATTTGCCCTTTTAGGCTCTGTGTATTTTGAAGCTACAACTGGAAAGAAATCTCCACGCGTGGGCTTGATGAGTATCGGAGAAGAAGAGCAAAAAGGAAATATACTTACCTTAGCGACGCACGCCCTTTTAAAAGAAAATAAGAAGATTAACTTTATTGGAAATTTAGAGGGGAAAGACTTCTTCAAGAATAAAGCGGATGTGATTGTGACGGACGGATTTACGGGAAACATTATTTTGAAGATGGGCGAATCCCTTTACAAGATTATGAAAGACCAAGGAATCATGAATGATTTCATAGAGAATACGAATTACGAAAAATACGGCGGTAGCCCGATTATCGGGATTAATGGGAATGTGATTATTGCGCATGGGTCTTCTAGTCCTTTGGCCATACAAAACATGATCAAATTGTGCAGATCCGTCGTAGAATCAGATGTTTGCGGAAAAATTAAAGCCGCTATCGAGAACCAATAATTATTATGAGCCAAAAAATAAGCGCAGCCATTACCGGAGTCGCAGGATATGTACCGGATTATGTGCTGACTAACCAAGAATTAGAAAAAATCATTGACACGAACGACGAGTGGATTACCTCGCGTACTGGCATCAAAGAAAGACGTATTTTGAAAGGCGAAGGTCTAGGAACGTCTTTTATGGGAGCTAAGGCTGTAGAGGATCTCTTGAAGAAAACCAATACCAAGCCAGAAGAAGTAGATATGGTTATCTGCGCGACGGTAACTCCCGATTATTTTTTCCCGTCAGCTTCTAACCTTATATGTAAGGCAGTAGGCATTCGTGAAACAGCGTCCTTCGACTTAGCCGCTGCTTGTTCCGGTTTCCTAAATGCTTTAGGAGCGGGAACTGCCTTTATCGAGTCAGGTCGTTACAAGAAAATTGTAGTGGTGGGAGCAGATAAAATGTCTTCGATTGTAGATTATACGGATCGCACGACGTGTATACTTTTTGGGGATGGCGCTGGAGCAGTTATGCTAGAGCCTAATTTCGAAGGTTTGGGAGTACAAGATTTCATCTTAAAATCAGACGGAGATGGCTGTGAAGCCTTAATGCAAAAAGGGGGCGGAAGCGCTTATCCTCCAACGATTCAATCGGTAGAAGAAAAATGGCATTATATTCGCCAGGAAGGTCAATCTGTATTTAAATTTGCGGTGACACGTATGGCGGATGTTTCAGAAGAAATTATGAAGCGCAACCAGTTGACTGGAGATGATATTAAATACTTAGTGCCACACCAGGCGAATAAGCGTATCATTGATGCGACGGCAAGCCGCATGGGTGTAAGTGATGATAAAGTGATGTTGAATATCCAAAAATATGGAAATACAACGGCGGCGACGATTCCGCTTTGTCTTTGGGATTACGAAAACAAACTAAATAAAGGAGATAACTTGATCTTAGCAGCCTTCGGTGGAGGTTTCACCTGGGGATCAGCTTACGTTAAATGGGCATACGACCCTAAATAAACAGAAATGGCAACTACAGCAGACATTAAAAATGGTTTGGTGATTAAATACAATGACGATTTATATTCGATCATTGAATTTCTTCATGTAAAACCGGGTAAAGGCCCCGCTTTCGTTCGGACTAAATTGCGTTCATTAAGCTCAGGAAAAGTATTAGACAACACCTTTAACTCAGGTGTGACAATCTATCCAGTGCGTGTAGAACGTAGAAAATTTCAATTCATCTACAAAGACGAATATGGATTCAATTTTATGGATCAAGAATCTTTCGAGCAAATTCTGTTGAATGAGAACCTTTGCGTCATGGCTGATTTAATGAAAGAAGGCCAAGAAGTAGAGATTTTGATCAATACAGAAAACGATGCCGCTTTATCTTGTGAATTACCTCCTTTCGTAGAATTAAAGATAACTTACACAGAACCAGGCGTTCGTGGGGATACGGCTAACTCGCCGAAGAAACCCGCAACGGTAGAAACGGGAGCAACGATTACAGTCCCTATTTTCATCGAACAAGATGAAATAATAAAAGTAGATACAAGAACCTATTCATACGCTGAGCGTGTAAAATAATTAGCTACCTTTGTAGCGCTTAATTAACAAAAAAGAATGGATACTAAAGAAATTCAGCGATTACTTGATTATATCGCAAAGTCTCCGCTAGCTGAGGTTAGCATCGAAACAGAAGGTTTAAAGGTTTCTGTTAAGAAATTTGGAGAAGCAGCACCCGTAGTTAGCGTGGTAGCGGCAGCGCCAGCAGCTTTAGCACCCGTAGCGGCAGCAGCACCAGCGGCTCCAGTTGCAACAGCTCCGGCTCCCGTAGCAGATAACTTATACACCGTAAAATCACCTATGATCGGTACGTTCTACAGAGCGGCTGGTCCAGATAAAGATAATTTCATCGAAGTAGGATCAGAAATCGCTCCGGGTAAAACCGTTTGTGTGATCGAAGCGATGAAATTGTTTAACGAAATTGATTCAGAGATCTCTGGAAAGATCGTTAAAATCTTAGTTGATAATGCTAGTCCAGTAGAATTTGATCAACCATTATTCTTGGTTGAAAAAGCGTAATCTATGTTTAAAAAGATATTAATAGCGAATCGCGGGGAAATTGCCTTGCGTATTATTCGTACTTGCAAGGAAATGGGCATTAAAACAGTGGCCGTTTTCTCTACTGCTGATCGCGACAGTTTACATGTTCGCTTTGCGGATGAGGCCGTTTGTATCGGACCTCCACCCAGCAAACAATCCTATTTAAATATCCCGGCGATCATTTCGGCTGCAGAAGTAACTGGAGCAGATGCGATTCACCCAGGATATGGTTTCCTTTCAGAAAACGCGGAATTCTCCCGCATTTGTTCAGAACATGGAATTAAATTCATCGGTGCTTCGGCAGAGATGATTAATTCGATGGGGGACAAAGCGACGGCGAAAGACACGATGAAAAAGGCAGGAGTTCCGGTTATTCCCGGATCTGATGGCCTAATTGACACCGTAGAGGAAGCGAAGGAATTAGCTAAAACCATTAAATACCCGGTAATCATCAAAGCTACGGCTGGGGGTGGTGGTCGTGGTATGCGTATCATTCGCGAGGAGTCTGAATTTGACAAATTGTGGGAAGATGCGAAGATGGAATCGGCGGCGGCTTTTGGAAACGATGCCATGTACATGGAGAAATTTGTAGAGGAGCCTCGCCACATTGAAATCCAAATCGTGGGAGATAAATTTGGCAAAGCTTGTCACTTATCTGAACGCGATTGCTCGATTCAACGTCGTCACCAAAAATTATGTGAAGAAACTCCTTCCCCTGCCCTTTCTGACGAATTACGTAAGAAAATGGGGGATGCTGCGATTGCAGGTGCGACAGCCATCGGTTACGAAGGTGCTGGAACCGTTGA
>CAMDSI010000100.1 GCA_945906915.1 Spirosoma fluviale
TTTAATCGTTGAGAGTGGTTCGACTAAAACGGCTTGGAGACTGATAAAGGATCCAACATCTGCCTACGATAGCTTCCTTAGTGCTGGAATAAATCCCTACTATGAGACCTCTGCTGAAATTAAGACTTCACAAGAAAAGGTGTTATCTGATTTTACAGGAGTCGCGATTCAAGCTGTATATTATTATGGAACCGGAGTGACGGGCGACGCTCAACGAGAGATTATTACTGAGGCATTTAGGCCCTATTTTTCCAGCAGCTGCACGCTTGAAATCCAAAATGACTTGATCGCTGCGGCTAGATCACTTTGTGGTAAAGAGGCGGGTATAGCTTGTATTTTAGGGACTGGATCCAATTCAGGATTTTGGGATGGAACAGAGATTTCAGCACAAATACCTCCATTGGGATTTTGGTTAGGTGACGAGGGAAGTGGGGGTTATTTAGGGAAAAGCCTTGTGTTGAGTTATTTGCACGGGCAAATGCCTTTAGAATTGCGGTCAGTATTTGAAAAGAGGTTTGGGGTGTTAGATCGTCTGACAGTTTTAGATAAGGCATATAAACAGGCATTTCCCAATCGCTGGTTTGCTAGTTTTTCAAAGTTCTTATTTGACCATCGAAAAGAGGCCTTTTGTTATTCGTTAATCGAAGAATCTTTTGAATCCTTTATTACATTATACTTGAGGCGATATCAGGAGGCATCTATTTTTCACTTTACTGGTTCGGTTGCCTTTTACTATTCTGACATCTTGAAAAAGGTGATGAAGAAAAGTGGATTGAAGCTAGGGCACATCAGTGAGGGGCCGATGGCGGGACTTTGCTTGTATCACAAAGGGGAATTTTGGCCATAAATTCGTAAATTGCACTACAAGCTAAAAAGCCTAAGACAACAAACTTAAAACACTACCTATGACATCACATATTAAATCCATAGGAACAAAGCAAAAAGCACTACAGGTTAATTTAGACCGCAGTATTTACGGCTCTTTCGCGGAGATCGGTGCGGGTCAAGATGTGGCTGCTAATTTCTTCAAAGCCGGTGGAGCGTCTGGAACTATTGCAAAAACGATTTCAGCCTATGATATGGCATTTTCGGATGCCATTTATGGTGAAGAGGCTTCAGGCAAATATGTGTGCGAAACACGATTAATGAAAATGTTAAATCGGGAATTCAAATTATTGAATGTCCGTTTGACAGAATCTGCAGCAGAGAAACGCTTTTTCGCCTTCGCAGACACGGTTTCTGCCTTGAATTTCCAAAAGACAAATGACGCCCACGGCTGGATCGGATTACGTTTTCAGTTAACTCCGAATGGAGGATTTAACGATGTGGTTATTCACGTCAATATGCTGGATAACGATAATATTTTACAACAGCAGGCTCTAGGGGTTATTGGCGTGAATCTATTGTATGGATGCTATAATTATTACGAAAATCCAGAGAAGTTATTATTATCTCTTTTAGATGATTTAAACAAAGACCGTATCGAGATCGACATGATTCGCTTCGAGGGTCCAGACTTTAAAGAGGTGGATAATCGCTTAATGTCACTCTATTTAGTGAAGCACGGCTATACGATGGCCGCGGTTTTTGGTCCAGATGGAAAGGTGATGCAGCCTTATGATGCTTTGGCTAAAAAACATATCGTAGCCATTCGTGGTCGTTTCCGTCCTGTAACGAACATCTTCTCAGACATGTTAAAGAAGGGCCTTACTCAGTTTGAGCAAGAACCAGACGTGGACGATGATAAAATATGCGTATTGTCTGAATTAACCCTGAAAAGTTTAGAAAATGAGACCCACAAAATCGACGAGAAAGACTTCTTAGATCGCGTGGATATTCTTTGTTCATTAGGCCAAACCGTATTAATTTCTAACTTCCACGAGTACTTCAAATTAGTTGACTACTTAAGCAAATTTTCTAAATTAAAAATGGCCCTAGTGATGGGTATGCCTAATTTAGAATATATTTTCGAAGAAAATCATTATAAAGATGTGCCGGGTGGGATTATGAGCGCTTTCGGGTGTTTGTTCGGAATGAAAATAAAATTATACCTCTACCCGACTGTTTCGTCCACTGGCGAGATTATTCAATTGAAAAATTTCAAACCAGAAGGTCATCTTCTAGGACTATTCCAGTATTTGATCGACAATGAGAAATTAGCCGAAATCAAAAATTACGATGAGAAACTAATGAATATTCGCACCGATCAAGTGTTAGAAATGATTCAATCTGGAACGGACGAATGGGTACAATTTGTACCGAAATCGGTTTCCAAAATGATCAAAGAGAATTCGCTCTTTGGCTATAAAGCCTCTTAAAAAAAGCCCTGATCTCTCAGGGCTTTTTTTTATTTCATTAGATCGATAAACTGATCAAAAAGATAACGTGAATCATGTGGTCCTGGGCTTGCTTCTGGGTGATGTTGTACCGAGAAGGCTTTGCGACCTTTCACACGAAGACCTTCGACTGTTTGGTCGTTCAGGTTAATGTGCGTTAATTCTGCTTGATCAGAGGATTTTAATTCGTCCATCTTGACCGCAAAACCGTGATTTTGTGACGTGATTTCGGAAAGGCCTGAAATCAGGTTCTTCACTGGATGATTTAATCCACGGTGTCCATTGTGCATTTTGTAGGTACGTAGGCCTACTACTTGTGCTAAGATTTGGTGTCCTAAACATATACCAAAAATGGGCTTATCGCTCTTCAAGAACTCTGCCACCGTATCAATCGCATAAGACATCACCGCTGGATCCCCAGGACCATTTGAAACAAAGAAGCCATCTGGATTCCAAGCTGCAATTTCTGTATAAGACGTCTTCGCTGGGAATACTTTTAAGTAGCATCCTCGCTCCGCAATATTGCTTAGTATGCTTTTCTTCACGCCTAAATCTAATACAGCGACCTTGCGCTCTGCTTTCTCATCCCCTATAAAATAGGCTTCCTGAGTACAAACTTGTGAAGATAACTCTAAACCTTCCATGGAAGGGATTTTAGCAAGCGCCGCTTGTAAGGCTGCTTCATCAAATATTTCTGACGAGATTAAGCAATTCATTACACCCTTCGTACGAATGTGACGAACCAAAGCGCGGGTATCAATCCCTGAGATTCCAACAATTCCCGCATTCGCTAAATAATCCTGCAACGAACCATCTGCTGTTTCACGGGAGTGAATACTGGAGAATTCATTACAAACCATGCCGGCGATTTGGACCTGATTGGATTCCGCTTCCTCTGTATTCATCACACCATAATTACCGATGTGTGCTGTTGTATTAATAATCACCTGACCTGCATAAGACGGATCAGTATAAATTTCTTGGTAACCCGTCATACCGGTGTTAAAACAGATCTCACCTCCGTGAGTTCCTATTTTTCCTAGTGCTTTACCGTGGAAAATAGTTCCGTCTTGTAAAAGTAAAACTGCTGGTGTGGACTCAGTAAATCTCATAATATGCTGTTATAAAATATGGGTCAAATCCTTATTGCCTAAAAAAAGGGCTTCAACGGAAAGTTGAAGCCCTTTAAAAAATAATAAGAGAAAGATTAAGCGTCTTCTCCTTTTTCTTCAGTGGACTCCTCAGTTGCTGGTGCTTCTGGAGCTTCTTCTTCAGCTACTTCTGGTGCAGCCTCTTCAGCTACAACCTCCGCTACTGGTGCTTCTTCAGCCACCTCTGGTGCAGCTTCTTCAGCTACAACCTCCGCTACTGGAGCTTCTTCTTCAGCCACCTCTGGTGCAGCCTCTTCAGCTACTACCTCTGCTACTGGTGCTTCTTCAATTACTTCTGCAGATGGTTGCTCAGCAGCAGCTACCGGAGCTACAACTGGAGCCGCAGCTTCCGTTGTTTCCGTTGCTTTTGCAGCGCCACCACGACGGCTACGACGAGTTTTACCCGCTTTCTCCGCTGATGCAGCTAACATTGTTTCGTTGAAGTCAACTAATTCAATGAAGCACATTTCTGCGTTATCACCTAAACGATTACCTAACTTGATAATACGTGTATATCCACCTGGACGATTCGCTACTTTCTCAGAAACGATAGAGAACAATTCTTTTATTGCATCCTTACTTTGTAAATAAGAGAATACAACACGACGATTGTTTGTGCTATCTGTTTTTGATTTTGTGATCATTGGCTCTACGTATTTACGTAATTCCTTTGCCTTAGCAACCGTAGTTTGGATGCGTTTGTGCAAGATCAAAGAGGATGCCATGTTAGATAACAAAGCAGCTCTGTGTGAAGCCGTTCTTCCTAGGTGATTAAATTTTTTACCGTGTCTCATTGTGTTATTTCGTAAGTTAAAAGCTCTTGCGAGCTGCGGTTAGTTTACCTCACGGCAAACCACCTATTACTTTGTTTAAATTATTAATTAATCTTCGTCTAAACGATATTTAGAAACATCCATTCCAAAGGTCAAGCCTTTTTCCTCGATCAATTGCTCTAATTCAGTTAATGATTTCTTTCCAAAATTGCGGAATTTCATCATATCAGAGATTTCTAATTTCGCTAATTCACCTAAAGTGCGAACGTCAGCTGATTTTAAGCAGTTGTAAGCACGTACAGATAAATCTAAGTCAGCTAATGAGGTCTTCAATAACTTGCGCATGTGAAGTAATTCCTCATCAACTACATTATCTTCTTCTGCTTTCGGAGTTTCAAATGTCATTGTTTGATCAGAGAACAACATAAAGTGTTGGATCAAGATATACGCTGCACCTTTCAATGCATCTTCTGGGTGGATTGAACCATCCGTTTCGATATCTAAAACTAATTTCTCATAATCTGTCTTCTGCTCTACACGTGTGTTCTCAATGCTAAACTTCACATTTTTGATCGGAGTGTAAATCGCATCAGTAGCGATGTGTCCGAATGGCAACTCGTTTGCACGAGGCTCATCAGCAGCAACATAACCACGACCCTTTTCGATTACTAAATCAATTTCAACTTCTTTCGAAGAATCTAAATTGCAAATAACCAATTCTGGGTTTAAAATTTCAAAGTAAGGAGTAAACTTAGCGATATCACCTGCAGTGATGGCTGTTTGTCCTTTGATTTTCATAGAAACTTTGTTATCCAAAATTTCTTGTGTCTTCTTGAAACGAATTTTTTTCAAGTTCAAGATGATCTCAGATACATCTTCATGAACGCCTTCAATGGCAGAAAATTCGTGTAACACACCAGAAATCTTAACGCTAGTGATAGCATATCCTTCTAAAGAAGAAAGTAAGATTCTACGAAGTGCGTTACCAATGGTAACACCGTAACCTTTTTCGAGTGGCTTGAACTCAAATAACCCATGGAAGTCTGTGGCTTTTTCCATCACAACTTTTTCGGGCATTTGGAATGCTAATATTGACATATTTCGTAGCTTAAAATGATACTGAAAAAACGTTATTGGTACTCTTTAAAAACTCTAGCAATCTCGTTAGGAGATTACTTAGAGTATAATTCGACAATTGCTTGTTCGTTGAAGTTTTCAGGAATCTGATCTCTCTCTGGCATAGCAATAAACTTGCCTACTAATTCAACTCCATCCCACTCTAACCAATTGAAGATCTTAGGAGAACGAGCTGCTAAAGAGTTAGAAACTACTTCAAGAGACTTTGATTTTGCACGAACACCTACTAATTGACCTGGACGTAAAGAGTAAGAAGGCACATTTACTACTTCACCATCCACGTTGATGTGTTTGTGAATAACTAATTGGCGCGCTGCACGACGAGTAGGAGCAATTCCTAAACGGTATACTACATTATCTAAACGAGCTTCACATAATTTGATCAAGTTTTCACCGGTGATCCCTGCCTTAACAGCAGCTTTGTGGAACAAGTTTTCGAATTGGCGCTCTAAAATACCATATGTGTATTTCATTTTTTGCTTTTCCTTCAGTTGCACTGCGTATTCAGAAACCTTTGAACGTTTTCCTTTACCGTGCATACCTGGTGCATAGTTTTTACGAGCTAATGCTTTGCTCGGACCTAGAATTGCTTCACCGAAACGACGTGCAATCTTGGATTTGGGACCTGTGTATCTAGCCATTTTTCTTAAAAGTCATTGGACCTCTTATGCCCAATGAAGTAATTAAATTGTGAATAAAAGCGGGGGAAAATAATTACTAATTACCCCTGCATAAAAATTATTAAACGCGACGACGCTTCGGAGGACGACATCCATTATGAGGCATTGGTGTAATATCTTTGATGATAGAAACTTCAATTCCTGAGTTTTGGATAGTACGGATAGCCGACTCACGTCCTGCTCCCGGTCCTTTTACGAAAACCTCTGCTTTCTTCATTCCTGCTTCAACAGCTACCGCTGCGCAGTTAGATGCTGCCATCTGTGCTGCATAAGGTGTGTTTTTCTTAGACCCACGGAAACCCATCTTTCCTGCTGAAGCCCAAGAGATCACTTGACCTGCTGAGTTAGTAATGGAGATAATAATGTTGTTAAAGGAAGCTTTGATGTGTACTTGACCGTTTTGTTCAACGACAACTACTCTCTTCTTCGCTTTATCTTTTCTTTTTGCTTGTGCCATAATTTGAAAATGAAAATACGAAGAGGTGTTACCCTCTATTTTTTATTTAGTTACTTTTTTCTTGTTAGCAACTGTTTTTCTACGACCCTTACGAGTACGTGAGTTGTTCTTCGTGCGTTGACCACGTACTGGAAGACCTTTACGGTGACGTAATCCACGATAACAACCGATGTCCATTAAACGCTTAATGTTTAATTGAACCTCAGATTTCAACTGACCTTCCGTTTTGAATTCAGCAGCGATGATCGCACGGATGGCGCTAGCCTCCGTATCGTTCCACTCACCAGCTTTCTTATCCAACGAAACCGCAGCTTTCGTTAATATTTTTTGAGCAGTGCTGCGACCTATACCAAAAATATAAGTTAGTGCAATTTCTCCTCTTTTTTTGTCGGGAATATCAACCCCTGCAATACGAGCCATATAGGTAATTAATTGTTGTTATTAATCAATTTAAAATTCTGTCGAATTATCCTTGTCTTTGTTTAAACTTAGGATTCTTCTTGTTGATTACGTAAAGCTTTCCGTGACGACGGATTACTTTGCAATCTGCACTACGTTTTTTGATAGATGCTTTAACTTTCATATTAACTGTATTTATAAAATCAAACCTTTAATTACTTGTATCTGTAAACAATTCTAGCCTTACTCAAATCATATGGAGACATTTCTAACTTCACCTTATCACCTGGTAAAATCTTGATGTAGTGCATCCTCATCTTGCCCGAAATGTGTGCAATGACTTGGTGCGTATTTTCCAATTCTACCCGAAACATGGCGTTCGAAAGAGCTTCCAAAATAATTCCGTCTACTTCAATCGAGGACTGTTTGGCCATAATTATTAATTTATATATTCAACAATACTGTTGATGTTTTAATCACTTCTTCAATCGGGACAAAAGTCGTCAAAATGATCGGTCCTTCTTTCCCTACCGCTACCGTGTGTTCAAAGTGAGCACTTGGCTTGCGATCTTGTGTTCGGATAGTCCAACCATCCTTGTCAACTGAGATTTGACGCTTCCCTAAGTTAATCATCGGCTCGATCGC
>CAMDSI010000101.1 GCA_945906915.1 Spirosoma fluviale
CCTTTTCGGGATTTTTTTATGCCTATGAAAAAGCCTTCGTTTGATGTGATTTTTATGGAACTAGCTCAGAATCTGGCGCTTCGTTCCCATTGCACTCGCGCTCAAGTGGGCTGTGTATTAACAAAGGATACCCGCATTATTTCTATCGGATATAACGGTCCACCCGCTGGAACGCATAACTGTGATGATGAATTTGGCGAGGATGGATGTCCTAGGGATTCAAAAGGAAGTTGTTCTTTAGCTCTTCATGCAGAACAAAATGCGATACTATACGCCTCTAAAAATGGTGTTTCGGTAGAAGGCTCAACGATTTATGTTACTCTTTCCCCCTGTATCTCTTGTGCGCGCATTATTTACAGCATGAAGATCAAAAAAGTAATCTTCTTAAATTCTTATGCGGCCTACAAAGGGTTGGCTTCGGATGAAGGGGTGGATTTTTTGAGGAAGTTTGGGGTTGAAGTTCAATGTTATTCAGATTTATAGCTTTGCTATAAATTCGAATAACATTGAAATGTTCAAATAGCAAAGTTCAAAGTTCAAAGGTGTAATCAAAAAAGGGGTATTCGCCCTTTTTTTGATGATTTAGGAATGTCAAAACTTAAAGTTCAAAGAGCAAAGTTCAAATTTAGAATCAAAAAAGGGGTATTCGCCCCTTTTTTGATGATTTAGAATTGTAAACCCTTCATGAATTTATTGCCGTAGGCGATACGAACTTTGGACTTTGGTCTTTGCTCTTTGGACTTTGAACTTTGCTCTTTGCTCTTTTAACATTAAAACAAAAGGGGATCGTTTCGATCCCCTTTTGTTTTAATGTTGCACTCCCCCTTCCCCATGCACGTGGCCGTGGGCAAGTTCGTCTGGAGTAGCTTCTCTGATGTTTAATATTTTGCCTTGGAACATGAGGGTTTTCTCAGCCAATGGGTGATTAAAGTCCATCGTGACTGTTTCGCCTTCGATGGAAACGACTAAACCTTGCATGCGGTTTCCTTGATCATCTGTCATAGGAATGAAGTTACCGATTTGAAGGATGTCGTCAGCGGTTTGATCCTCTGCTTGAAAAATCGATTTAGGTAATTCAATGATGGCATTAGGATCCACATTTCCGTAAGCATCTTCAGCGGAGATGCTAAAATCGAAGGTGTCTCCGATAGAAAGGCCTAAAAGATTTTGTTCAAAAGCCTCTGGCAGGCCGCTTAGGCCGTGAATAAAGACCATTGGTTCTTTTTCGTCTACGATTTCCACGACATCTGGTTGCCCGTCTTCGTCTGGGAAAGCAAGTTGGTAGGAAATGTAAACGACGTTATTTAGTTGTATTTGTGGATGCATTGCTGTTTTTTTGCCTGCAAACCTACGGGAAATACTTGAGATATTTTTCCATCCCTTTGGTTTTACCTATTTTTGTTTAAATAAATTATCACATGCAACAAAGTGCTTCAGAGGTTTTAAAGGATATTAAGCAGAAAAAGCTGGCTCCTATTTATTTGTTGCATGGCGATGAGCCCTACTTGATCGATCAGCTGGTGGACGCTTTTGAAAAAGAGGTGTTGCCGGAGGATCAGCAGAGTTTTAATCAATTTGTACTTTTTGGCAAGGACCATAGTTTAGGTTCTATTATTGCTACTGCGCGTCGGTATCCGATGATGGCGGAGCGTCAAGTCGTGATTGTGAAGGAGGCGGCGTTCATCGAGGCGATGGCGAAAGCGAAGGAGAATGCGAAGACGAAGGATGATGATTTAAAGGTTTGGGAAGATTATTGTGCTAATCCGACGCCTTCTACCCTGCTAGTGTTGACCGTGAAATCATTGCTTTCAGATAAATCAAAGGTTTTTTCAGCTCTGGTGAAGCATGGCGTGATCGTTACCTCGAAGAAAGTATCGGAGGATAAATTAGGTGCTTGGTTAGTCGATTATTTGGGCCAAAGAGGGGTCAAAATTCAACCCGCAACGGTCGAATTGATGGTTTCATATGTGGGGGCAGATTTATCTCGCATGGCGCATGAGGCTGATAAATTAATTGTAAATGTGCCGGCTGGCTCCGAAGTGGGTTCGACGGAGGTAGAGAAATACATCGGAATTAGCCGGGAATACAACTATTTCGAGTTCCAAAAAGCCATTATCCAGCGAAATACCGAAAAAGCGCAGAAAATTGCTTTTCATTTTGCCGAGAATGCGAAGCAAAATCCAGTGGCACCTATGCTGGTGCTCTTATTTAATTTCTTTTCCAAAGTATTGCAAGTTCACGATGTAGGGAATGTCTCTGATGGGGAGATTGCAAAGCTGATTGGGGTAAATCCTTATTTCGTACGCGATTATACGACGGCGGCGAGAAATTACCCGTTGGCGAAGGTCGTGCGAATTATTGAGGCTGTAAAAAATGCCGATTTAAAAGTGAAAGGGGTAATTGGTAGTGCAGAGACAGATCGTGAAATCATTTTGGACTTAAGTTTCCAAATCCTGCACCTCTAGTTTATAGGCCCTTAGTTTATCGGAAGGAAGTCGTCTTCTTTCACATAACCTTGCTGGTTTTCAATCAGACTATACACCCAAATATCGCGGGTAAACCAATAATTAATTCTATTTCCCTTCTTTAACAGACGTTCCACTGGTGCCGCAGAGGATGGGAAGTCGCGCATGTAGGACTTTTCTTTCGTGATAATCCCATAATTTAAAAATCCGGGGAAGTTAGCAAAGAGCCAAATCAAGGCGATATAGATGATTAAATAACTGAATTGGCTGCCGCGAATGGTCTTTTTTTGAAAGACGGAATAGGTCAAAATCCCCACACCATAAAGTGCGATTAGTAAAAGGAATCCTAGAATCCAGGGGAAGAATTTAAAGTAGAGCCAGTAGATTTGATCCCAAATACTCATTTCAAAGCCATTCAGGCCCTGCTTCTCTCCTATTTCCTCTAAGCGCTTCGAGATTTCGGGTCTAGCATTCGTGGCTTGAATACTGGATAAATAGTATAATTCCTTCAACCAATCGTTTTTCGCTTTCGCGATATAGGCCAGTTTTAGTTTGATATTTTCGGATTCTCTGGGTTTGGTCTTTAAATGAGACAAGTAAATTTTCTCCGCGCTCAAAAGTCGGTTCGCTTTAAACAAGGAATCAGCTAATGCGAGTTGATTTCTATCTATTTGGCTATAAGCTGTTTGGCCAAAACCAAAAGAAAAAACTAGTAGAAATATAATTTTATTTAGAGAAAGGGCTTGCATTATTTAAAAAAGGGTGCTAGTTTTGCACCGCAATAAGGGGAAAAAGTTACTCTTTTGCAAACGAAGGTCAACCCGTGGTTGAACTTCCTTTCGGTTCCAGAGTGAACCATTTTACATATACAAGCCTCGGCTTGAATGATTCCGTAGCTCAGTTGGTAGAGCAATACACTTTTAATGTATGGGTCCTGGGTTCGAATCCCAGCGGGATCACTTCTAAGATTAAGAAACACTGTCAAAATCATTATTGACGGTGTTTTTTTTGCCCTTTGTGGCACGCTTTTGTCTCCTTTTGTATTGTTCCTTACTAACTCTTGAATAGCTGCTTAATCCAATCTGGTATATCCCCAGTAAATAGTTTGGTTCGCTCCGCTATTATTTGTGATTCTGAATTTGAAAATATTACTAGTATTTGGTGCATAACCAGTAGGGTTAGTAATAATACCATTGTTTGTCCCAACAATTTGGTCAGGAATAGAATTTAAAACTAAGGCATTGCCTAAACTATAATACCACCCATATTGACTTCCAACTACAGGAACATTCGTATTTGCAGTAGTTACTGTCGCATTCCACGTCACAATCCCATTAGGAATATTACCATACACCCACATAGCATAGGTCCCGCCTCCAGCCAGCGAAAAACTAACATCATTAGAGTTTGGAGCTAAAACCCAACTGCCAGTAACTTTTGTAAGTACGTTTGACAATTGACTTCCACTTCCTATAAAATTAGTAGCAGTCACATTCCCACTCACAGTTTGATTACCTGTTAGAGAGACATTGCCTCCAGAAAAACTAATATCATTGCCTGATTTGGTCCAATCTGTATTTAATCTCGTCCAAGATGGAGTTCCTGAACTACCTGTATTCACATAAAAACCTGTGACACCATCGGTTTGATAAACCATTAAACCATTCGCTGGGGACGATATACCGCTTCTCTGCGCAATCGTCATTCTTGGTATAAGCAATCCTTTATCAGTTGATGACACGTGTAGCTTTGCAGAAGGATCAGGTGTAGAAGTACCAATTCCAGTTTGGGCAAAAACCTGCATAGAAAATAATACTCCGACTAAAACATAAATGCTTTTAATCATAGATTTATTTAAGATAACAATTCAAATTTATAAAAAATATTTAAAATAGTTATAAAGACGCTTTTGAATTTTATCAGGTCATTTAGTTAACTGTAGTAGAAGGCTTTACGAGTAAAATGATAATTAAATACCCTTAGTTTCAAAAAGATATTTATATTAGGGCTTCATTTAACTCATAATCTCATGAAAAAATTAGTATTGGCACTCGTTTGTGCATTGAGTCTTAGCCTTCCATCTGTTGCGCAAGAACTAAAAAGCAAATTACTTTTTGAAGTAACATTTAATCTAAAACCAGGTGTAGAAGTAGGACAAACTTTAGCTGGTAAAAGAACCATTTATCCTGTATTGGACGGCTTTTTCGAAGGCCCTAATTTAAAAGGAAAAGTTTTACCAAATGGTGGAGATTGGTTGATGCAGTTAAATGAAACTACCAATAAATTAGATGTAAGAGCTTCTTTACAAACCAATGAAGGCGAAAATATCTATGTGACTTATCAAGGATATTTAAAGTTAAACGCCGATGGCACGTATTATTTTAGAACTACTCCCTATTTTGAAACTAGCTCTAAAAAGCTAGAATATTTAAATCATACCGTTTGTGTGGGTGTGGGTACCATTGTGAAGCCGGGAGAAACGGTATCTTATAAAGTGTATCAAATTTTGTAAAATTTAAAGTTTATTCAATCTGGATCACCTCTTGAAATTTTAAAACACTGTCAAATTCAATTTTGACAGTGTTTTTTGTACTCATTTTTCTAATCAATTTCTTCCTTTAATAAATTTACTAAGTAAAAAGAAAATAGGTAATACGAAAATCCAACATAAAATAGACATGATAAGGACTTCCAGTAATAAAATTGAAAGGCTTATAATAGGATCGGTATCTATTATTGCCAGTATAATGACAATAAATAATGATATAAGGTAAGTAACTAAAAGTTTTGATTTTAGATTCATCTCTCAAAAACCTTCTTCAACAACTCACTCGTCCTTGCCATCGGATTAGCGCGAATATCCTTCTCTTGCTTCGCAATTTCGATGTAAATTCCTTCCATCGCCTTTTCAGTTACATAAGCGCTTAAGTCCGGATTGATCTTTTTATTGCTGAATGGAATGGCATTGTAGGCTGTGATGGCTTTCTCCCAATACTTCGTCGCGTTTACTTTGTCTAGCGATGTTTTGATGATGGGATTAAAGCTGGATTTTAATTCTGCTGTTGTCTTTGACCGTAAATAGGTGGTAGCGGCTGATTCGTCGCCGCGTAGTATATTTAGTCCGTCAGTGATAGTCATTTGTTTGATGGCATTGACAAAAATGGGAGCAGCAGTAATACAGGCGTCCTCTGCGGCCCTGTTCATACTTAAGATGAAATCGTCTGCGTATTGATTAAGACCAACGCTTCTGAGGGTACTTTCGACTTTGGCGGCTTCTGGTGGCATCAAGATTTTTAAGGCTGCGTTTTTGAAGAAACCATCCGGTTTAGCGAGGTTAGTGCAGCCTTTTTCGGCACCGATGCGCAAGGCTTCTTTTAGGCCGTTGGCGATATCATCCGA
Source organism: Spirosoma fluviale (assembly GCA_945906915.1). Taxonomy (GTDB): domain Bacteria; phylum Bacteroidota; class Bacteroidia; order Cytophagales; family Spirosomataceae; genus Aquirufa; species Aquirufa fluvialis_D. The sequence goes on from CAMDSI010000101.1 coordinate 5,865, forward strand.
GCTTAAACCGGTTTTTGTGGCGCCTGAGGCGATTTCGGTGGCTTTTTTCAGAAGGCCTTGGAAGGATTGGGCATTTGCATGAGTCGAAAACAACACGAAGAGAACTAGGATTTTTTTCATGATATCAATTTAAAGAATAAAGCATAAAGCACAAAGAATAAAGTTGGAATCCCCTGCGGGGATGATCGTATGAAACATTTCCCTCGGACTCATTTCCTCCGGACTCTTTCCCTCCGGACTTCGGACTCTTTCCCTCCGGATTTCGGACTCTCTCCCTCCGGACTGACTTCTAAATTTACAGATTTATCCCTACCTTTAAACACACTATTTACAAACCTATAATGAAATTATATTTCCTCCCCTTATTATTCCTCCCCTTGTTTTCTAGCGCGCAAACAGCTCAATCCAATGTCGACAGCCTTTTTATCAAGAAGATGTCTGACGAGATTATGACTAACGGAAAGGCCTATGACTTATTGTATGAGTTGACTAAAAAGATAGGTGGGCGTTTAGCTGGTTCCCCTCAGGCACAGAATGCGGTAACTTGGGGAAAGAAAAGTTTAGAGGCGATTGGGGCAGATAGAGTATTTTTACAGCCTTGTAAGGTGCCTAATTGGAAGCGTGGCGGGAATGATTTTGTGGCGATTACGGGTGTGAATGGTGAGGCGAGAATGCAGCCGTTGGCGGCTTTGGCCTTAGGAAATTCACTGGGTTCTAATGGATTAATCGAGGCGGAAGTGGTCGCAGTGGCTAGTTTTGATGAATTAGACAGGCGCAAGGAGGAAGTGAATGGGAAGATCGTTTATTACCACAGTGTTTTTGATCCGACGAAGATTCAGACGTTTAAGGCTTATGGTGAGAGTGGCGCTTTTCGCCGTTCTGGGGCGAGTAAAGCCGCGAAATATGGTGCAGTGGCGGTGATGATTCATTCGCTGAGTACGGCGCCGGATAATGAACCGCATACGGGTAGCATGAGTTATGATGAGGCGTATCCGAAGATTCCTGCGGTGGCTTTGGGTCCAGATGATGCGAAGATGCTGTATGCTTTGGCCAAAAAAGGAACCATCAAAGCCCAAGTTCAAACTTACGGTTTCTTCCTTCCAGACGCTGACGAAAACAACGTAGTAGCTGAAATCCGCGGATCCGAATTCCCTGACCAATTCATCACCTTAGGCGGCCACCTAGACAGCTGGGACGTAAACGAAGGTGCACACGACGACGGCGCCGGCATCGTCCAAACGATGGAAGTGTTACGCGTCATGAAAGCAGTAAACTACAAACCTAAACGTAGCATCCGTTTTGTCCTATTCGCAAACGAAGAAAACGGTGTCCGCGGCGGAAACGAATACGCGAACCAAGCCAAAATCAATAAGGAAAACCACATTTTCGTCCTAGAAAGTGACGAAGGCGGCTTCACCCCGCGTTCCATCGGAATAACGGCCTCTCCTACTCAATTAGCTAGATTTCAAACCTGGAATCCCCTATTTAAACCCTATAGTTCTGAAATTACCTCAGGCGGTGGCGGTACGGACATAGGACCTATGTTAGGCGTAAATAAAGCCACCATCTTAGCGGGACTCATCCCAGACAGTCAACGTTATTTCGATCTACACCACGCAAAAACGGATGTATTCGAAAACGTGAACAAAAGAGAATTACATTTAGGCGCTGTGAATATGGCTGCCATCATCTATTTAATTGATAAATACGG
>CAMDSI010000102.1 GCA_945906915.1 Spirosoma fluviale
GAATTATCAAATCAAGGAAGAAATATCCTAATTATGCCAAACAATGATCTGAGCTGGCTTTCGCGTTCCGAATTATTAATCGGTTCGGAGGGAATCCAGAAATTACAAAAAGCACATGTTTTAGTGGTCGGCTTAGGGGGCGTAGGCTCCTTTGCCGCTGAATTCATCGCACGTTCTGGCGTAGGCAGAATGACGATCGTCGATGGAGACGTGGTAGATCCAACGAATCGAAATAGACAATTACCTGCTTTAGCAACGAACCATGGGGTTTCCAAAGCCCAAATCATGGCCGAACGCCTGCAAGCCATCAACCCTGCGCTCGAATTAACGACAATCGAACAATTTCTTAGCCCAGAAGAGGCAAAAAACTTGCTAGAGTCGACTAAATTCGATTACGTGATGGATTGCATCGACTCTGTAACGCCTAAAGTCACTTTACTAAAAACGGCTTACGATCTAGGATTTAAAATTGCTAGCTCGATGGGTGCAGGAGGTAAAATGGATCCCACTAAAATCAGAACGGCAGATTTGTTTGATACCCGCGAATGTTATTTAGCGTCCCTAGTACGCAAAAGAATACGTAAAATGGGCGTTGGAAAGGGGATTAAAGCGGTATTCTCTTTGGAAAAAGTCAAAGATGAATCCTTAATCCTGACCGACGGAAGCAATTTTAAAAAATCAGCTTATGGAACTATTTCCTATCTTCCTGCGGCTTTCGGAGGAGTAGTTGCCTCCATCGTCATCAGGGACCTGTTAGACGAGCCGATACCCATGGAAAAGAAGCTTAAATTACCCAAAATAAAATGATCAAAATAGGCGTCATCAATGTATCCGACCGGGCTAGCGCAGGGATCTACGAAGATATTCCGGGCAAAGCTGTAGTCGAATTACTGAAGGAATACCTCGAATCCGATTTCGACGTAGTCTACGCCGTTGTACCCGACGAACAAGATCAACTCGAGGCGAAGATGATTGAGATGTCCCAGGAGGTTTGCCTCCTAGTGACCACTGGCGGAACAGGCCCCGCCTTGCGCGATGTTACACCAGAAGCGACAGAAGCCGTTTGCCAAAAAATGATGCCAGGTTTCGGCGAATTAATGCGCTCTGTAAGCTTGCAATATGTACCTACAGCTATCCTAAGCCGCCAAACAGCCGGCATTCGCAATCAAACGTTAATCTTGAATTTACCTGGAAAACCAAAAGCCATTAGACAATGTTTGGAAGCTATTTTCCCAGCGATCCCCTATTGCATCGATCTCATTGGTGGACCCTTCTTGGTGTGTAGGGAGGAGAATATGAAGGCTTTTAGGCCGAAGTAGAGCGAAGCTCTACTCAAAGTTCAAAGACCAAAGTTCAAAGTTCAAATCTGGTCTTTGATCTTTGGTCTTATAAATAAATGGTAAATGATGAATGAATTTTTACCATTCACCACTTACCATTTACCATTTACCATCATTTTTCATTTGCTAACAACATCCCATAAAGTTTCTCCGTCACCTTCCCCCTCTTCCCATCTCCTATCTGTTTACCATCAATGGAGAAAATAGGTAAGACACGCTTCGTACTTCCGGTTGTAAATACTTCATCCGCGTTAATGAAATCTGCTAAAGAACAAACACCCACACGAACTTCGTAAACAGAGGAAGCTAATTCAATCACCTTCTTCCTGGTAATTCCTTCTAAAATATGGTCTGATGGCGTGTGAATCACACCGTCTTTGACATAAAACAAATTAGAGCGCGAGGACTCTGAAACGCCAAATTCAGGGGTATAATAGATCAAATCATCGCCACCTGCTGCACGAACTGCAGGCATTTCACGTAAAGCGAAAGCATAATTCAGCGATTTGATATCCGCCATTTCACGATTGTATTCGCGACTCATTAAACGCAACCCGGCGGTAGGCTCCGCGAAGGAGAAAATACCTGGGAAAATATATAATTCAGATTCGCCTACCGGATCGAATCCATTCAAACTGAAACCGGCTGTTAAAACCAGTTTAACTCCCAGGCAAGGATCGACGGATTGAGCTGAGATCTCATTAATTAAAGTAGCTAGTGACTCTTTAGAATAGCTATGATTCAAACCCATTTTAGCCGCCGAACTCAAAAAGCGATCCAAATGATCAAACATAAAGATGGGTTTCCCATCCATGATGCGGAAGAAATCAAAGATGCCAAAGCCGCGCAAGAAACCGACATCCTTTACAGATATAGTCACCTTCTCCGGATCCTGCCAAGTACCTTTATAATAAATGGGATATGCCATTTTGTTGTAATTTTTGAACTAAATGAATTGTTTCTTTGGCCTCTTTCACATCGTGCACGCGTAAAATCGATGCTCCCTGCAACAAGGCTACGGTATGCAAAACGGTGCTGCCATTTAAGGCCTCATCAGCTGAAACGCCTAATTCTTTCCAAATCATCGTCTTACGAGACAATCCCGCTAAGATGGGCGCCCCTAATAATTTGAAAGACCGCAGATGTGCCAAAAGTTTATAATTATGATCCAACGATTTAGAAAAACCAAAACCTGGGTCCACGATCAAATCCTTGAAACCGCGGGAGCGTAGCTCCTGGACTTTTGGCAATAAATCGTGTACTACTTCTGCTACCACATTTTGATAATCTGGCACCTCGTGAACGTTTTCGAAACGTCCCACGCTATGACTCAGAATATAAGGAACTTGATTCTCAACGATGAAATCGAAGACGCCTTCGTCCATTTGACCGGCACCAATGTCATTAAAAAGATGTGCCCCAGCGGCTATAGCCGCTTTCGCCACCGCCACCCGATACGTATCTACGGAGATTATAACAGCAGGAAAAGCCGACGCAATAGCAGAAATAATCGGGCAAACCCGATCAATTTCCTCTTGTGGGCTAACCGGAGCTGCTCCGGGTCTTGTCGAATGACCACCAATATCCAAAATCACTGCACCAGAAGCGATCATGGAGGATGCCTGCTCTAGAGCTAATTCAATAGAAGTAAAGCGACTTCCTTCGTAAAATGAATCTGGAGTGATGTTTAATATACCCATAATTTTGGGCTCAGAAAAATCAAGCAATTGCCCATTTAAACGGATTGTTTGACTTGTGGAAAAAAGAGCGTCCAAATCGAGTGAATTTTAGGATAATTTAAATAATTTTGTAGGCTATAAAAACGTGAGCATCGTCTAAAAACTGTATCTATGAATAGGGACTCAACGCCTTCCCAAACCGAAATCGAATATCGCCAAGTAATTTCATACTGCAAAGCCTTGTTTGATAAAAAAAACAAAGATTACGGTACTTCATGGAGAATTTTACGACTATCTAGCTTAACCGACCAAATCTTCATCAAAGCACAACGCATTCGCAGCATCCAAGAAAAAGGAGCACAAAAAATCGCGGATGGAATCGAAGGGGAGTTCATTGGGATTATTAATTATTGCATCATTGCTTTAATTCAAAAATCCTTAGAAAATTCGGATCAGATGGAATTCGCTCCGGAAGAATTAGGCGGCTTTTACGATCAACAAGTGGAAATCACCTTGGAATTATTACGCAATAAAAACCACGATTACGGTGAGGCATGGCGCGATATGCGCATTAGCAGTATGACGGATTTAATTTTGATGAAGATTTTCCGCACCAAGCAAATTGAAAATAATGATGGGGTAACACTCGTTTCTGAGGGTGTGGAGGCTAATTACCAAGATATGCTGAATTATGCCGTCTTCTGTTTAATCACTTTGAAGGGCGAACAACAACAGCAGCAACAACAATAATGACCAAAATCGCAAAGATTTTATTGGTAGGGATTTTCATCTTTTCAGGTCTCATTAAATTGAATGACCCGATCGGAACCCAGCTAAAGCTAGAAGAATACTTCGAGGTATTCTCGGTGGACTTTGCATTTATGGCCGGTTTTTGGAAATTCTGGATTCCGTATTCTTTGATTTTGTCTATCCTATTAAGTAGCTTAGAAATTGTATTGGCGGTGGCTTTAGCGCTTAATTACCGCATTAAACAGACCTTGTATGCCTTCTTAGGAATTTTAGCCTTCTTCGGATTCCTAACTTTCTATTCAGCCTATTTTAATAAGGTAACTGATTGTGGATGCTTTGGCGAAACAATCAAATTAACGCCCTGGACGTCATTTGGAAAAGATATATTCTTAATTATTCTGACCCTAATTTTATTGCTAACAAAGAAACCGGCAGACAAAAAAACAGGCAAGTGGGTGACAGCAACAGCTATCATCAGTATTGCCTTAGGCATATTCTGCTATTTCCACCTACCTATTAGCGATGGTTTGCCCTACGCGATCGGGGATCACATTCCCACGAATATGAAGGAACGGGAGCCATTGAAATTCTCCTATGTCTACAAGATTAATGGAGTCGATACGGAATTAAGTGAAATGCCTTCGGATACGACGGCACAATTCATTTCGATGACAGCCATCAACGAAAAGGAGGCCAAACCACTCATTACGGACTATCAATTATGGGCAGAGGGTGATACGACTAATTACACGCAAGAGAGCTTTAAAGGGGCTAAATTGATGGTGATTATACCCAATATTCATCACATGAATGAGGAGGCATTACCAGAAATCGAGCAGCTGACTAAAGGTTTAAAAAATATCACCATTTGGCTAGTTTCTGCCTCCCCGGATGCGGAGGTAAACGCCTTACGTCATAAATACCAATTAGGGTTTCCTGCGCTTTCTGCAGATACCAAAATATTAAAAACCATTATTCGCTCTAGCCCCGGATTGTGGCTAATAAAGGATGGAACGGTGAAAGGAAAGTGGTCTTCCTTTGCCCTACCCTCAGCGGATGAAATTCAACAAAGCCTAGAATAAAAAGAATGAAGAATATCTATTTAGTAGGAATGCCGTCCTCGGGTAAAAGTACTTTGGGAAAAGAATTAGCTAAGAATATTGGGTACTCCTTTATGGACATGGATAAATTAATTGAAACCCGTGAACAAAAGACTGTATCCGAGATTTTCTCTAATTTAGGTGAGGCACATTTCCGTGAAATAGAAAAAAAGACGCTGAGAGGTTTTCAGCCCGATCAATCGATGGTCATCGCGACTGGAGGCGGCGTACCGTGCTTTAATGATAATATGGACTTCATTAAAGAAAATGGTGTGAGCGTATTTTTAAATGTAGATGTGAACGATCTTGCGAAACGATTATACAAAGCACAGGGAAATAATCGTCCTTTATTGGATAAGTCCCAAAGCGAAGAAGTCGTCATCGCCTCCATCAAAAAAACCTTCAAGGAACGTCTCTCTTTTTACCAGCAAGCTGATGTCCAAGTAGACGGAGAAATCACGGTAAGCCAATTGCTTTGGCTATTAGACCAATACTTGCCGGTTTAGAAATAAACCCCTCCACCTAACATAAATTGCGTAGAAGTTAGATCCAAGGTAGCGGAACTAAAATCAGCTGTGTTTTTTAGCGTATACGGAGTGTAGGCATCTTTTTGCGTCCGGCGTATCGCTGTTAAATCGATATAAAAATTCGTTTTTCGGTATCCGATGCCCCCAGAAAACTGGAATGCATTGCGATCAATCGAATCATAGCTTTGCGCATAACCACTCCCAAACATGGCCGCACCTCCACGTAAACTAATGGACGGTGTGACGCGGATTTCTGACCCTACTTTCACATTCAAAGCCCCTTCAAAATTGCGGGAAATTTGGCCGTTATACTTCGTCTGAAAAGACTGGTTAGCAGATCCACCTAATTCAGTGGATGACACCTTCATTGAACCATATCCCACATATTCAAGATCTGCCGTAATAAATCCCTTCTTCGAAAAGAAAAAAGCAAGACCACCTGAAACCTTCAACGGGCTTAAAAATTGGTAGGTAAATTCATTCGTCGTTAATCGAATTGGATTCACTTTAGTGATCGTTATCGGATTACCAGTCGAACCGATGGCAGGAATGCCAATCACATTCGGAAATAAACGCGCATTATAGGTCTCGTTCATTTGGTCGTAATAGGTAGGGCTTTTGAAAGCTAACGAAAGACGAAGGGATGAATTTACTTTATAAATGCCACCTAAGCTCAGCGCAATGCCGGAACCGTTTGTTAATAATGTCTCCGCATATTGAAAACCTGCCACATTTTTTGCACCCAGGAACTCGTCTTCCCATGTCGTAGAAGAACTCGAATTAATTCTAGAAAAGTGCAAAGCAGCGCCTAAATAAAATTTGTCTTGATAAGAGGCTCCATAAGCAAAATCCCAGGATGTTAAAGCTCCCGTATTAGTTGCTGCGCCATATTGATCCGTAGGTAATAAAGGCTGAAAACGTTCAAATGGTGCTCCGCCTGTCACGGAATTAGGATTGATTAAATAGGATTGGTAGGCCAAAGCTTCAGCTGAAGACGCTGTTCCAGCATAGGAATCATATTCTTCATCTAAACTAGCACCTGTCGCCCCTTTATCGTTTGCTTTTTCGATAAAGCTATCCAATAAAGAACTTCGGTTATTTGTACCTGAAACTTGAATGGGTTGAATAAAAATCGCCTGACGCGAATAGCCAAAACCAAATGACCCATGCCAATCACCTCCACTCAAATTAGTACTTGAAATCACCATACCTAAAGTAGGCATTTGTATTTCACTATCTGACGCTTCATCTGAAGTAGATAAATAGGACGATTTAGTCCGTACGTTAGTGGAGGCGAAGCTAATATTAACCTCTGAACGCGTGTAAAAACCTAATCCGGCTGGATTACCTGAAATGGAACTCAAGTCTGCCCCTATGGCACTATGAGAACCTCCTAAAGCTTGCATGCGAGCCGTACCCACGGAATAGCTTGTAGTAAACTGCTTGGCTAAACCTGGATAGGTATAGATTTGGGCCATAGCCTCGCTCAGCGCAAATACGCTAAATAATAAGAAAAGAGCTTTTTTCATGATTGTAAATTAACGAGGACCGCGACTTGAACCACCACCACCACCACCGGAACTTGAACCTCCGCCTGAGCTAGGGCTGCTGTAAGAAGGTGTTGATGTCGAATTACCACGTTGCACACCACCTCCATCTGAAGGAGCCGCCCGGTATTCGTAATTCGAATTACGACGTGGCGCAGCATATTGCTGAGTACTTGAACCCGAACTAGCGTTTTGTTGCGTATTTACCCGAGGTAAATTATTTCCCTGTGTGTTATAGGAATTGTTTCCGCCACGAGGCGAATTGGTATAATTTCCGCCCGAATTACGGTTGTTAGAACGATCGTCACGCGGACCAAAATTCTTCTTCTCTCTTAAATCATTCGTCTGGTATTGACCACTATATCCTGTATAAGTACCTCCTGGTCCATAATAATTATAGTTATTATAGAAGGAGTTGAAGCCGAATGGACTATAAAAAGGACTATTAAAATTTCGATAGAAAGGACTGTAGAAAGGATCAAAAAACGGATTAAAAGGATCGTTAAATGGGCTATAAAATGAATATGGATTAAGAGCAGATATCCCTATACCAATTCCAAACGTCCTAAACGGGTTTCCAAAAT